>JBIIQK010000081.1:0-6981 GCA_044342135.1 Cyanobium sp. | reverse complement strand
GCAGCTCACCAGCCTGGATCCGGCTCTGCGGGCTCGATTGGTGGAGACCGGTCGGGAGGTGGTCGATGTCAAAGCCTCTCGCGATGGCCTGGAACAGCCCCGCTTGGACGCCCTGGTTGCGGCCCTGGGGCCGGTTGGATGATCCCGTTACCGCCCCGCAGGCCGCTGTCGACGGCTGAACTCTGCGCTCAGCATCGATTGGGCCAGGGGCCAGCCGCCGAGCCGCAGCACCCCCCAGAGGTGGGTCGCGACGGCTGCGCCGATGACCAGCCAGCCCAGCAGGTGCAGGCTGTACACGAGGTGGTGGAGCTGGCCGGTGCGCGGCCAGTCCTCCTGCATCAACTTGCCGCTGCCGATGGCCAGGACCAGGGCGAGCAGGGGGATGGCATTGGTCGGTCGCTGCAGCCGCCGGCGTCCTTTGGTGAGGGCATAGGCCGCTAGCAGGACGGCCAGGGGCAAGAGCACCACCCCCAGGCTGCCGTGGATATCGACCCAGTTGCCCGGCAGGGTGAAGGGCAAGCGCCCCCAGCGGCCGTCGTAGGTGCTGTAGACCACCAGCCCGCTCAGCCAGCAGCCCAACACGGCCAGGGCCGTGGTGCCGTGCAACACGCGCAGCAGGGCAGGTTGGACGGGACGAGCCATGGGGCCTTCACCGGCTGGAACGGTCCGCGACCGAGTCTACCCGCCACCGCCCCAGAGCGTGTCCCACGGCCACCAGCACCACCCCGCCCAGCAAGCTCGCCACCAGCACCAACAGGCTGTCCCAGGCCTCCCCGGCGCGGAGGGCGCGGGCTAGTTGCAGCATCCAGGAGGAGAAGGTGGTGAGGGATCCGCAGAAGCCGATGCCGGCCCACAGCATCAGCCGCCGGCGCCGTGCCGACTGGGCCAGCACCACACCCAGCAGCAGGCAGCCGAGCATGTTGGCCATGAAATCGGCCTCCACCAACCCGCGCAGGCCTCCCACGCCCGCCGTGCCGATGCCCTCGAGGCGCCAGCGCAGCAGGGCCCCCGGGATGGCGCCGGTGGCCACCAGGGCGAGGTCGCGCAGGTCGCCGTGCAGGCTGCGGGAGGGCGTGAGGCTCATGTCACGGCCCCTAGGGACAGACCCGTCAGCATCGCCAGCAGGCCACCGCCCACGGACCCGCCCGCGAGCACGGCGGCTTCCCGCCAGTGGCGTGCCACCAGCTCGGCCCGCAGTTCGGCGCTGAAGGTGGAGAAGGTGCTGAAGCTGCCCAGGAAGCCGGTGCCGATCAACAGCAACACCCGGCGGGACGCCTCCGCGCAGCTCTGCTCCAGGCCCACGATCAGGCCGAGGGCAAAACAGGCGATCAGGTTCACACCGAAGGTGCCCCAGTGGCGGCGGGGCAGCACCGGCTCCAGGTGATCCACCACCCGGAAGCGGAGCCAGGCTCCGGGCACGGCGCCGATGGCCACCAGCAGGGCCTCGCCGCCCGGTGCTCCTGCGGCCATGGATCAGCAGTGAGGTGAGGTCAGTCTGCCGCTTGGGGGAGTCGGGTCCTGGCGGCGGAACAGGCCATCGAGGTAGTGACGGGCCACGGCGCGGTCCTGGCAGCCGTGCTGAAACAGAAAACCGGCCAGGGCGGCCTGCATCAGGCGGTATTGGTCCCATTGGGGATGCAGCCGGACAAACTCCCGCATCGCGTCGTACAGGTCTTCCGGAAACTGGTTTTCGACCGAGACGGAGTTGGGGGCGTGGTCCGGGATCTGCAGCATGGAGGCAACGGCCTGGGGCCCCCCATCAGGCCATGGTCCGGCCCCCGGCGTCAAAGGGAGCTCCAGCGCTTGAGTCCGGCAAGACCCACGGGCCCGACGACCGTCCCAACGGCACTCTCGGGCTTTTCTGCCGCCCGGCTCAGGCTCGGAAGTGGACCGGGCTGAGGCGTCAAGGGGCTGGTCCGTTTTCCCCATCTCCGGCGCAGGGCAGGGGCTGACGCGGACCTTTGCCGCGCCTGCCCCTGTGGAAAAGACTCCCCGAAACTGGGGAGAAGGCCATCCGATTGGGGAAAAGATCACTGCTCAGCAGTGGTGATCAATCCCAGGCGGGCCTGCAGCAGCGCTCATCACCGAGCCACCTGCCTTCACGATCTGTTACGATCAATTCAAGTTTCGTAACTCACGAACATCCATGGCTGAATCCACCACCCGCTTCGGTTTTGTGGCCTTTGCAGAAACCTGGAATGGTCGTCTGGCCATGCTGGGCTTCGTGATCGGCCTGGGCACCGAGCTGCTCACCGGTCAGGGCATCCTGGGCCAGCTGGGTCTGGGCTGATCCAGCCCCCGGGCCGAGGCCCGAATGGATCACGAAAAGCCCGGACGGTTTCCGTCCGGGCTTTTTTGTGGCCTGCTGGGGTGGGCGGCGGCCCCGCCGCGGCGATCACGCTTTGGTGGCGATCACCGCAAAAAATGGGTCGCCCTTGCCGCCGACCCAGCCGAGCAGTCCAGGGGCTGGGGTCTCTTCGGCCACCACCTGGGGCGTGGGCCAGCCCTGGGCCGTGAGCACCTCCGCCACGTAGGCCAGGTGGTCCCGGTCGCTGCCATCGGTCCAGATCTGGGGGGCCTTCTGGAAAAACATGCGGTTGCTGAAGGCCACGATCACCTCCCCCCGGGGACGCACCACCCGCAACAGCTCCGCCGCCACCGCTTCCGGTTGCTGCAGATACTGCCAGCCGGCCACGATCAGCACGGCATCGACGCTGTTGTCGGCCAGGGGGAGTTGCTGGGTGGTGTTGAGGTTCTGCAGCCAGTGGCGATCCAGCCGCGGGTTGGCGGCCAGCTCTTCGCCGTTGAGGCCATGGCCGATCACCTCCTGGTAGGTGATGTCTTCGGGCAGGTGGCTGACCCAGCTGCTCATCAGATCGAGCACCACGGCGCAGGCTGGGATTCGCTCGCGGTAGAGCTGGGTCAGCCGGGCCCGGAAGCTGGCGTCCAGGTGGTGCACGAAACGGGGCTCGGCGTAGAACAGGGTGTCGTCGGAGCGATCCAGCTTGTCGCGCTCGGCCGGGCTCAACACAGTCACGGCCATGGCTCAGCGGCGGCAGTTGCAAGTCGCATTATCAGATGACGTGGCTAGGGGCTAGAGTTTGCAAATCTCCTTAACAATTGGGGCCATCAGCGCATGTTCACGCTTGAGAAAGCCACCCAGATCTTTCCTGACACCCTCTCGGCCGATGTGGTGCCGGCGATCACAGCCCGGTTCCAGCTCCTCAATGCCGAGGACCAGCTGGCTCTGATCTGGTACGCCTACCTCGAGATGGGCAACACCATCACCGTGGCAGCCCCCGGTGCGGCGCGCATGCAGTTTGCCGAGCCGGTGCTCAACCAGATCAAGGCGATGAACTTCGCCGAGCAAAGCCAGGTGATGTGCGATCTCGCCAACCGCACCGACACCCAGATCGGCCGCACCTACTCCTGCTGGTCGGTCAATATCAAGCTGGGCTTCTGGTATCAGCTGGGTGAATGGATGGCCGCCGGTCTGGTGGCGCCCATTCCCGACGGCTATCAGCTGTCGGCCAACGCCTCGGCCGTGCTCAGCTCGGTGAAGGGTGTGGATCAGGGCCAGCAGATCACCCTGCTGCGCAACTTCGTGGTGGACATGGGCTACGACCCCGCCAAGGGCGAAGGCCAGCGGGTGATGGAGCCGATTGCCGCTCCCACGCCCGAGGAGCAGCGCAAGCGCGTGTTCATCGAGGGAGTGATCAACCCCACGGTGAACAGCTACATGGACCTGCTCAACGCCAACGACTTCGACAACCTGATCGACCTGTTCCTGGCCGACGGCGCCCTGCAGCCCCCCTTCCAGAAGCCGATCGTCGGTCGCGACGCCATCCTGCGCTTCTTCCGCGAAGACTGCCAGAACCTCAAGCTCTTGCCTGAGCGCGGTTTTGCCGAGCCCACCGAGGGAGATTTCACCCAGATCAAGGTCACGGGCAAGGTCCAGACCCCCTGGTTCGGCGCCGGCATCGGCATGAACGTGGCCTGGCGTTTCCTGCTCAATCCCGAGGGCAAGATCTACTTTGTGGCGATCGACCTGCTGGCCTCCCCCGCCGAACTGCTCAAGTTCGGCCGTTGAGCGCAAGTCCCATTCGGACTGGCCTCACCGGTGTGAGCAGCACCACCCTGCGCGGATTGCTGCTCACCGCCCTGATCCTGCTGGGCTGGCTGATCTCCTTGGTCGGCTTGCTCCAGTTGGATCTCGGCCAGCTTTCTGGGCCCGTGCTGGTGCCTCTGGTGCTGGGGGCGGTGTTGGTCCGCACCCTGCTGCAGACGGGTCTGTTCATCGTCGGCCACGATGCCATGCACCGGGTGTTGTTGCCCGAGGGTCGGGGCTGGAATGACCGCCTCGGATCCCTGGCTCTGGCCCTCTATGCCGCACTGCCCTACGCGCGGTGCCGGGGCAATCACCGGCGTCACCATCGCTTCACCGCCAGCGGCCAGGATCCTGATTTCCATGGGGATGTGGGGGCTGGTGTGCTGGGTTGGTACCGGCGCTTCATGGCCGGCTATCTCACGCTGGGCCAGATGGCCCGCTTGCTGGGTGCCTGGGCAGCGCTGGCCCTGGTCGCCTGCTGGCTCACGCCCCTGGGCTGGTTGAACGTGCTGCTGTTTTGCACCGTGCCGTTGCTGCTCAGTTCGCTGCAGCTGTTTCTGTTCGGGACCTATCTGCCCCACCGCGGGCAGCGGGCGCCCCAGCTCCAGCTCAGGCCCCACAGCCTCGACCTGCCCCCCTGGCTGTCGCTGCTGGCTTGCTATCACTTCGGTTATCACCGGGAGCACCACGACCGCCCCGATCTGGCCTGGTTCCAGCTCCCCCGCCAGCGGCGCCGCTCTGGCCCCCTCGCGCCGGCCTGACACCCCGACTAGCGTCACTGCCAAGGAGATCGCCATGGAAGGTTCAACCGGGATGGCAACAGGGACAATGGAGACCATGCTCGAAGGCTGGACCGAACCGGAACAGGCCGTGGCCCGTGAGGCGTTTGATCGCGCTTACAGCCGGGCTGTCGACCAGCTGGTGGCCACGGTGCGGGCCAGGGCCGAGGAACTGAGCTCCGCCGACACGGTGTGGCAGTTGCACGATTTCCTCAGCATCCAGCGCCACACCATCGAAGGACGTTTCGATTTCCGGCTCGACGGCATCCTGTTTGTGTTCGCCAGCTTGGTGAAGGAGAGCCTGCTCCAGATCGATGAATTGACCGGCCTCGATGCTGAGAAGCTGGCCAAGATTGCCGCGATGTCGCGCTTCTAAGCCATCAGGTCACTGCTGACTCTTCTGTTCGATTTCGCTGCTCAGGCACCGGAGGCGGTGACTCCAGCAGCGGCAACAGGCTGGTGATGCCGAGCATCACAAACGACAGGGCCCCCACCAGCGCCAGCAGCCGCAGCAGCCAGGGGCGCCCCTGATCGACCGGCCAATCGTCCTGATCGTGGGTGCTGATCCCGGGGCCCGGCGTCTTGTGCGGTGGTGTCTTGTTCAGATAGAAAACATGGGTGTGGGTTGCCGCAGCACTTCCCGCTCACGCACCAGCAGGGCCAGGGTTGTGGCGGAGAGAACGCTTGCCTTGGCCTGTTCTACCTTCTGGGCGAGTGCTGTCAGCACCATGAAGGACCTGTTGTTGCGGTCGCCTTGGTGCTCGCTGCTGCTGGCTCCATCGAGGTAGGCCATCACTTCGGCCACATCCATCAGGGCCACCAGTCCATAGGCGGCTTTGGCGCTGAAGCCCATGGATCGGGACAAGGAAGAGACCAGCCTGACAGGTAAAGTCCGGTTGGCCGGTCGGGAATCCCCCTTGCTCTGGCTTGGTTGGCCCTTGGACCTTCCAGTTCTTCCTGCGGCTGGGAATGGGGTTGCAGCTGCTCAGCTGATCGGCCGAGCGTGCTTGACCGCCAGGCCCGCTTCGGTGGCCGTCACGCCTGCCAGCACCAGCAGCCCGACCAGACCCACGAGCTGGTTCTGGGCTTCTGCGGCGCCATCGGCGTTCTGAGCCAGTAGGGCGCCGGCCACGAACCAGCTGGTTGCCAGGGCTGAGGTGATCCAGTAAGCCTTCCAGCGCCGCTGGTAGAGGTAGCCCGCTCCCAGGCCTGGCACGACATTGAGCACAACAGCCACCCAGCCGGCGGATGCGGCCAGGATCTGGTCACGGGTTGGGGTCATGGCCTGAGCCTGTCCTGAACAACAAACTCCCTGCGCTGCAGGGAGCCAAAAAAGTGGAGCCAAGCGGACTCGAACCGCTGACCCCCTGCATGCCATGCAGGTGCTCTACCAGCTGAGCTATGGCCCCGATAGGACGCGTTGGCAACGAACCGCTGGTCGATCCGCTTGGCCCTTAGGCCTTGCCTGGCGCTGTTTGAGCTTACAACGCCGTGGGCTCAGACCTGGCGCCACACGGCCACCAGCCTGCCCTGCACCGTCACCTGATCGGCGGGAAGCACGATCGGGTCGTAGGCGGGGTTGGCGGCCTCCAGGGTGACCGTGGCGCCATGGCGGTGAAAGTGTTTGAGGGTGGTGCCGCTGCCGGGTACCAGGGCGCTCACGATCGTGCCGGCCTTGAGGCGGCTGGGATCGGGCACCGGCTCCATCAGCACCACGTCGCCATCGGCGATGTGGGCATCCACCATCGAGTCACCGTTCACGGTGAGGGCGAACAGGCCGCGGGTGTCGAGCACGGGGGCCAGGTCGAGGTGCTCCTGGACGTCGTCGAAGGTTTCCACGAGCCCGCCGGCGGCCACGGCGCCCAGCACGGGAATGCCCCCGGCCATGCCCCCCAGCAGTTGCAGGGTGCGGGCCTGGCCTTCCTGCCAGGTGATCCAGCCCTTCTGCTGGAGGTGGCGCAACCGGCTTTGGATCGGCGCGGGCGAGCGCAGGCCCATCGCCTCCATCATCTGGCGGATGGAGGGGCTGTGGCGGTGGGCGCCGATGTAGTCGGCCAGCCAGTCGTACAGCTCCCGCTGGGCGGAGGTCAGCTC
>JBIIQK010000080.1:0-7034 GCA_044342135.1 Cyanobium sp. | reverse complement strand
TGCAGCACCGCCAGCACCGGCAGCAGCTGACGCAGCAGCAGCAGCACCTCGCCGGCACCGAACACCAGCTGGCGCTCGGCGCGGGCCTCGAGCAGCTGCCGGTAGGTCCGGCCGGCCTGCCATTCCCGCACCAACCAGAGCCCCTCAGCCGAGGGGATCGCTGCTCCCAGCCGGGGCACCTGGGGATGGAGCACCCCCTGGAGCCGCCCCCAGAGCTGGCGCGCCCGGGCCCCATCGAGGTCCGGACCAAGCAGCCGCAGGGCCATCGGGGCCTCGGCCGCCAACTGGTCACTGGCCCGCCACAGATCCCCGTGGGGTCCCTGACCCAGAACCTGCTCGAGCCGATAGCGCTCGCCGATCACCTGACCCTGCTGCGGCGCCATCAGCCCACTCCCGCCAGGGCGCGCTCGGGCTGGTGCAGCCCCTTGCCGGCGAGCCAGTCGGCGTCATAGAGCCGGGATCGGTAGCGATCGCCGCTGTCGCACAACACGGTCACGATCGTGTGGCCGGGTCCCATCCGCCGGGCCGTCTCAACCGCCGCGGCCACGTTGATGCCCACCGAGCCGCCGAGGAACAGGCCCTCCTGCCACAGCAGCTGGTAAATCGTCTCGAGGGCGGTCTGGTCGTCGATGCGCACGGCGTCATCAATGGGAGCGCCCTCCAGGTTGGCGGTGACGCGGCTGTTGCCAATCCCCTCGGTGATCGAACGGCCCTCACTGCTGAGCTCCCCGCGGGTGGCCCAGGCGTGCAGGGCACTGCCATGGGGGTCGGCCAGCACGCAGCGCACCCGGGGGTTCTGCTCCTTCAGGTACAGGGCCACGCCGGCGTAGGTGCCGCCGGTGCCGGTGGCCGCCACCCAGGCATCCACCTGGCCGCCGGTCTGCTGCCAGATCTCCGGGCCGGTGGAGTTGTAGTGGGCGCGGCGATTGGCCAGGTTGTCGAACTGGTTGGCCCATACGGCCCCAGGGGTCTCCTCGGCGATGCGGCCCGAGAGCTTCACGTAGTTGTTGGGGTCGCGATACGGCACGGCCGGCACCGTGCGCACCTCAGCCCCCAGGCTGCGCAGCAGGCCGATCTTCTCGGCCGACTGGGTGTCTGGAATGACGATCAGGGCCTTGTAGCCCCGGGCATTGCAGAGGTGGGTGAGGCCGATGCCGGTGTTGCCGGCGGTGCCCTCCACCACCGTGCCGCCGGGCTGCAGCAGACCCTGCTCCTCGGCCTCCAGCAGGATCCCCAGGGCCGCACGGTCCTTGACCGAGCCCCCCGGGTTCATGAACTCGGCCTTGCCGAGGATCGTGCAACCGGTGAGGGTGCTGAGGGCCTCAAGCCGGATCAGGGGCGTGTTGCCGACGGCGCCCACGAACCCTGTAGTGATACCGGCCATGCCCACGTGCTGTGCGTGGCGGGATCGTAGGCAAGGTCCCTAAGGTCAGGCCTGATTTCAGGCCGGTTTGTCGGCGGCGAGATGGGGGAAGAGCTGCGGGCGCGCTACACGCAGGTGCGCCAGCACAGCCTTGCCCTGGTGGCACCGCTTCAGCCCGAAGACGTCTGTCTCCAGGGCATGGCCGATGCCAGCCCGCCCAAGTGGCACCTGGGCCACACCACCTGGTTCTTCGAGCAGTTTCTGCTGCGGCCCCAACAAGAAGCTGGCTTGGCGCTGGCCTACGAGCCGTCACCGGCGGCCTGGAATTTTCTGTTTAACAGCTATTACGACGCCGTCGGCGACCGCCACCCCCGGCCCCAGCGGGGCCTGCTCAGCCGCCCATCCCTGGGGGAGGTGCTGGCCTGGAGGGAGCGGCTGGATGGGGCGGTGCAGGCCCTGCTGGAGCAGCTGGAGCCTGGGGATCCCCAGCTGGAGCTGGTGGAGCTGGGCCTGCAGCACGAGCAGCAGCACCAGGAGCTACTGCTGATGGACCTGCTCGATGGCTTCAGCCGCAATCCCCTGGAGCCGGTCTATGGCCCAGAGCCAGAAGCCACCTACCGGGAAGGAGCCGGCCAGGGGCAGGGCGGATCCGAGGAAGCTTGGCTGGAACATGAGGGGGGTCTGGTGGAGATCGGCCACCCGGGTGGCGCCTTCCATTTCGACAACGAGGCTCCCCGTCACCGCCAATGGCTGGATCCCTTTGCGATCAGCCCCGAGCTGGTGAGCAACGGCGACTTTGCGGCCTTCATCGCCGATGGCGGCTACCGGCGGCCCGAACTCTGGATGAGCGAAGGCTGGGCGATTCGGCAAGAGCGGGGCTGGCAGGCTCCGCGCTACTGGCGCGACGACGACGAATTCACCCTGGCGGGCCGCCAACCGCGGCTGGCTGAGCTGCCGGTGCGTCACCTCAGCTGGTTTGAAGCCGATGCCTACGCCCGCTGGGCCGGCGTGCGGCTGCCCAGCGAAGCCGAATGGGAGCTGGTGGGAGCCCAGCTGCCCCAGGCCTTTGGCCTGCTGTGGCAGTGGACGGCCAGCCCCTACCGGCCCTATCCGGGATTTGCGCCCGCCGCCGGGGCCGTGGGGGAATACAACGGCAAATTCATGAGCTCCCAGATGGTGCTGCGCGGCAGCAGCGTGCTCACCCCGGCCGGCCACGAACGGCTCACCTACCGGAACTTCTTCCCGCCATCCAGCCGCTGGATGGCGGCGGGGTTGCGCCTGGCCCGCGATGCGGCCTGAGCTGGAGCGCCTGCCATGGATCTGATCGACCTCCACCCCGAACCAGCCGACATCCACCAGCTGGTGCTGGAGGGCATGGCCCGGCAGCCCCGCCAGCTGCCGGCCTGGTTGCTGTACGACGCCGAGGGCTCCCGGCTGTTTGAGGCCATCTGCGAGCAGCCGGAATATGGCCTCACCCGCACCGAAACGGCCTTGCTGCAGGCCACGGCCCCGGAGCTGGCAGCGGCCCTGGGAGCGGGAGTGCTGGTGGAGTTCGGCGCCGGCAACGCCCGCAAGGTGGGGCCCCTGCTGGAGGCGCTGCGGCCGCCGGCCTACGTCGCCCTCGACATCAGCGCCGACCACCTCGGCCCCGCCTGCCAGGAGCTGCAGGCCCGCCACCCGGCGGTGCCGGTGCTGGGCATCTGCTGCGACTACACCCAGCTGCACCAGCTGCCGGACCACCCCCTGCTGGGCGGGCAGCGGCGGCTGGGCTTCTACCCCGGCAGCTCCCTGGGCAATTTCAGCCCCGCAGAAGCCCAAGGGCTGCTGCGCCAGTTCAGCCAGTTGCTGGGGCCAGGGGCGCGGCTGCTGATCGGCATCGACCAGCCCAAGGCGGTGGCACGGCTGGAGGCCGCCTACAACGATGCCGCTGGCGTGTCCGCCGCCTTTGCCCGCAACCTGCTGGTGCGGCTCAACCGCGACCTGGCCGGCAACTTCGATCCCGACGCCTTCGCCTACAGCGCCCAGTGGCAGCCGGAACACAGCCGCATCGCCATGGCCCTGGTGAGCCGTCAGGCCCAGACCGTGCAGCTGGCGGGGGAGACCTGGAGCTTCGCCGCGGGCGAGCCCCTGCTCACCGAATACAGCGTCAAGTACACCCCAGAGGCCTTCCTGGCCCTGGCCGCAAGTGCCGGCTGGCGGGGCGCCGGCCGCTGGAGTGATCCAGGGAGCGACCTTTCGCTGCACCTGCTGGTGACGGCAGACTCCTGAACAGAGGCAGGAGACCGATGGGTCGGGAAGAGCAACGGGCCGCCATGCGCCAGATGCGGGAAGGCCTGATCGCCGAACTGGAAGAGCTGTACCGCAACGCCTTCGACCGGATCGGCGACCAGGAGTTGGGCGAAGGGGCCGTCGCCCGGCTCACCCAGCTGCTGCTGCGCTCCCGCGAAGCCGCCATCACACCGCTGCAGCAGGAGATCGAAGCGCCGTTGATCACCAGCCCCGCCGGACAGGCGACCCCGTGAGTTGGCTCGACGAACTGGAGGCGCGGCTGGAGCAGCAACTGGCCGCCTTCCTGGCCGCCAACCCCAGCCAGGAGTCCCTGCTGGAGGAGCAGGGGGCACGCGATCGCCAGGCCCAACTGGTGGGGCAACGGCGTCAGTTGCAACGGCAGGCCGAACAGGAGCGCCAGGCCCTGCTGCACCTGGCCGACGAGATTCGGCACTGGCAAGAGCGGGTGGTCAAGGCCCGGGCCGCCGGCGCCACCGCCCTGGCCGAGCGCGCCGAGGCCCACCAGCAGGGCCTGATGGAGCAGGGCCGCCAACGCTGGCAACAGCTGGGCGAGCTGGGGGTGAGCTTCGCGGCGGTGGAGCGTGACCTGCGCGAGCTGGAGAGCCGGCCGCGCCCGCCGCGGACCTCCAGCCTCGACCAGGACTGGGCCGCCTTTGAAGCCGAGCAGGCACTGGAACAGCTGCGCCGGCGGCAGGGCTGAGAACACTGGGCCTAAGAACACCGTCGAGGCCGCTCCCGATCGAGCTCTCCTGAAATCTGTACAGGCTGACCAGAATCCGGCACCGCCCACAATCACCACAGCTGACACCAGGCCCCACAAGCCGCCGCCATGGGTTTTCTGCTGTCCAAACTGCTGCCACTGCTGCTCTACCCACTAGGCCTGGGCCTGCTGCTGCAACTGCTGGGCCTCGCCACAGCCGCGACTGGCAACGGTCAAAGCAGCGACCCACGCACCAGCCGGCGCCGTCAGGCCAGCCTCTGGCTCAGTGGCATGGGAATGGGGCTGATCTGGGTGTGTGCGATGCCGCTCACCAGCCGCCAGCTGATCTGGGGCCTGGAGGAGCAGGCGGCGGCGCTCACGCCGCAGCACCTGCCGAAAGCCGATGCGGTGGTGGTGCTGGGGGGTGGGCTACGGCCGGCCCTGCCACCACGCCAGGGGGTGGAAGTGGCGGAAGGCGGCGACCGGCTGCTGCGCGGCGTGCAGCTGGTGCGCCAGGGCCAGGCTCCCTTGCTGGTGACCAGCGGCGGTCGAGTGAGTTTCACGGGCAACGATCCCGCCCCACCAGAAGCACTCTGGGCCCGGGATCTGGCCCAGCAGCTGGGGCTGCCCGCGGGGCAGATCCTGATCAATCCAGGCTCCCGCACCACCGCCGAGGAGGCCCGCGACATCGGCAACCTCGGCCGGCAGCGGGGCTGGACACGGGTGCTGCTGGTCACCAGCGCCTTCCACATGCCCCGCTCCCTGGCCAGCTTCCGCCAGCGCAGCGGTCTAACCGTGGTGCCAGTGGCCTGCGATTACCAGCTGCCGGATCGGGCCCACTACGGCCAACCCACCGCCGGCAACACGCTCAAGAGCCTCCTGCCCGATGCCGAGGCGCTCTATCTCAGCACCGTGGCCCTGAAAGAGCACCTGGGTCTGGCGATCTATCGGCTACGGGGCTGGAGCTGATCCGGCTGGCGTGGGAATGGGTTCAGGCCTTGGGTGCGGGCGGCACCAGGCTGACCCCCTCGGGCGGCGGGGTGGGATCGGGATCGGCAATCAGCATGTGCTGCAGCACGATTTCGGGGCGCTCGCTGTCCCTCCAGCGGATCCGGTAGGCGGGCATCTTGGTGCCGCGGCTTGTGGTCTGCTCCACGGGCTCCATCACCCAACCCCGACGCGAACGGCCCTGCGGGTTGCGCTTCACCACAGCATCCGCGTGTTTGAAGCGAAAACCGACGCGCTCGCCACTCATGGAATCGCTGGCCCCGGGTGGGGGAGATTGCCTACTGGCCTGATTATCCCATTGCGCTTGGCCGGACCTCGGGACGCAGCAGCGGGAAGGCGATCACATCGCGGATCGAAGGGCTGTCGGTGAGCAGCATCACCAGGCGATCGATGCCGATGCCCAGGCCGCCGGTGGGAGGCATGCCCACCTCTAAAGCCTGGAGGAAATCCTCATCCACCTGCTGGGCCTCGTCGTCGCCGGCGGCCTTGCGGGCCTGCTGGGCCTCCAGGCGCTGGCGCTGGTCCACCGGATCGATCAGTTCGCTGAAGGCATTCGCGGTTTCGCGGCCCACGATGAACAGCTCAAAGCGCTCCACCATCCCGGGCTTGCTGCGGTGGGCCCGGGCCAGGGGCGAGTTTTCCACCGGGTAGTCGATCACAAAGGTGGGCTGGATCAACTCCGCCTCCACCCGCTGCTCAAAGGCCTCCACCAGCAGGCGGCCCACGGAATCCGCCAGGACCGGCACCTCCAGCCCCTGGGCCCCCATCGCCGCAGCCGCCTCCTCGCGGGAGGTGAAGGTGGTGAAATCCAGGCCGGTGGCGTCCTGCACCAGCTCGTGCATGGTGGCCCGCCGCCAGGGGGGCGCCAGATCAATCGCGATGCCCTGGTAACTGATCTGGGTGGTGCCGCACACCTGCTGGCACACATGGGCAATCAGCTGCTCCGTGAGCGCCATCATGTCGGTGTAATCGGCATAGGCCTGGTAGATCTCCACCGACGTGAACTCGGGGTTGTGGCGGGTGCTCACCCCCTCATTGCGGAAGATCCGGCCCAGCTCATAGACCCGCTCGAAGCCGCCTACCACCAGGCGCTTGAGGTGCAGCTCGGTGGCGATGCGCAGGGTGAGGGGCAGATCCAGGGCGTTGTGGTGGGTTTCAAACGGCCGGGCATCGGCGCCACCGGGCACGCTTTGCAGCACCGGCGTTTCGATCTCCAGAAACTCGCGCTCATCCAGCCAGCGGCGCATGGCGCTCACCGCCAGGGCCCGACGCCGGAAGGTTTCGCGGGTGTCGGGCGACACGATCAGATCGAGATAGCGCTGGCGGTAGCGCTTCTCCACATCCGCCAGGCCGTGCCACTTGTCGGGCAGGGGCTGGAGCGATTTGGTGAGCATGGTCCAGCCCTTCACCTTCACGGACAGCTCACCGCGATCGGTGCGGCGCAGGCTGCCCTGCACGCCGATCAGGTCACCCGCATCCACCAGGGACGTGAGGTGGGCAAAGGCCTCGGGATCCTCCTGCATGGAGGCCTCCAGGGTGGCCTTCTCAATGAACAGCTGGATCGGGCCGGTCTCATCGGCCAGGGTGAAGAAGGCGAGCTTGCCCATCACCCGACGGGTCATCACCCGGCCGGCCACCGCCACCGCCACATCCCGCTCCTCGCCGTTGGCCAGG
>JBIIQK010000079.1:0-7042 GCA_044342135.1 Cyanobium sp. | reverse complement strand
ACGCAACCGCAAAAGAGGCCGCCTAGGGTCGGTTTTGTTGATTCGAAAGCCTGTGTTCGGGCTGTTTCAGACCCCTTCCCTCAGCCAGTCCGCCCATGCGGTGCTGGGAACCGTGATTGATGCCCCGGCTCGGGAGGGTGAGGGCGAAGCGGTGTTCGGCTGTGGCTGTTTCTGGGGGGCAGAAAAGGGCTTCTGGCGGCTGCCTGGGGTGGTGACCACCGCGGTGGGCTACGCCGGTGGCTCGGTGGAGAAGCCCACCTACCAACAGGTCTGCTCGGGCAGCACCGGCCACAGCGAGGTGGTGCGCGTGGTGTGGGACACCGCGCGGATCCACTTCAGCGACCTGCTGAAGCTGTTCTGGGAGTGCCATGACCCCACCCAGGGCAATCGCCAGGGGAATGATCGCGGCAGCCAGTACCGCTCGGTGATCTACGTGGACGATCCGGTCCTGCTGGCCCAGACCCAAGCCAGCCAGGCTGCCTACCAGGCCCTGCTGAGCCAGGCGGGCTACGGCACCATCACCACGGAAGTCCGCAGCCACCAGACCCTCTGGTACGCGGAGCCCTATCACCAGCAGTACCTGGCCAAACCGGGCAGCCGGCCCTACTGCTCGGCCCAACCCAGCGGTCAGAGGCTCGGCCCCTTTGATGGAGCGGCCTACAAGCTCGATCCCCGGGTGTGGGAGGCCTACGACTGGTCGGTGGCCCATTGCGTGCTGCGGGGTGACAATGCCCCCATCCAGCTGGCCTGATCGATGCCGGTGCCCTTCCCAGCCCTCCTGCCGCTCCTGTCGACCCAGCTGCTCACGATGCAACCGCTGGCCCCCAGCAGCCTCGCGATGGGATCTCCCTGGTGGGAGGACTACGGCATCACCGAACAGTTCCTGTGCCCCGATCAACGCCGGGTGACACTGGAGCGGAACGACGCCCAGGCCTCGCTGATCGCCGGGCGGTTCCGATCGACCCTGTTCCGGGAAGCCTCGGACCTGCCCGGCCTCCGCTACCGCAATGAGCAGATGACCCTGATCCTCAAGGGAGACGTGCTGACGATGGAACAGCTATCCCGGCGCCTGGAGTGCCTTCGCACCGAGCAGGTTTGAACGATGGCTCCGTTGCCGGATCGGGTGGTGATCCTGGGCTTGCTGATCACCTTGGGGGTGTGTTTCGCCCTGGTGTTCTGGAGCGTCAGGCTGAATCCGCGGCCCGAACCCCAGCTCCAGTGGCGCGATGGTCCCTCGGCCCAGGTGACGGGCTGGCAACCTGGGGCGAGCCCTGCCCTGCTGTGACTGAGCCCGAACTGCCCGAACGTGCAGTGAACCAGCCTGAGCCGCCCCCCCGGCAGCTGCATCCCCTGCCCAAGGGTCTCGTGGAGCTCTACGGGTTGCTGGCGGTGCTGTTCGTCCTGGTACCGGAATGGATGGCGGGCGGGGCCCTGCTCGGCTTCACGGGCAATCGCCAGGGCTCCAACCTGCCGGCGGCCTCAGCTGCCTGGCAAAAGCTGCCCGAGTTGCGGCTGGCCGGCATGGGTGTGGTCGAGCTGAGGCAGCTGGCCTGCCAGCTGCGCATTCCCGGCTACGCCAGGTTCAGCCGGGACCGGCTCACCGCCGTGCTGATTCGCCGGCTGAAACGGCGCAAAGCGTTGTGGTAGCTTCCTTCTGCCGGGGCGTAGCGCAGCTTGGTAGCGCACCACTTTGGGGTAGTGGGGGTCGCAGGTTCAAATCCTGTCGCTCCGATTTCTTGATCCGGCTGACCCTTCAGCAGCACCAGACCGCCCCCCCCGGGCGGTTTTTTTGTAACTGCGCCAGGTCCAGTTCTTGTCCCATCCGATCGACGCTCCTAAACAGGGACATCGATCCCGGCGGGGATGGTTCCAGCTGAAGAACTCGACGCCCTCGACCTCCTGATCTGGCTCGGGTCGGGCACCGATGTGGCCCGCCACTGCCACTGCAACCAGAGCACCATCTCGCGACGGGTGCGCCAGGCCCTGCGCCCCTTTGGCCTCACCCTGGTCCGGCGCCAGGGGGAATGGTCGCTCGGACAGGAGAGCCCGCTACTCGCCCTGGAGCGGCAGGTGCACCAACTTCACCGCTTCCTGACGGGCAGCCCGCTGCGCATGGATGCCAGCTACCTGGCTGCGCCCCTGCTTGAGGCCATCCCAACGGATCCCCAGGTCTGGATCCCTGGCCGGCCCAGAGCCATGGGCAGCCGCCGCCCCTTGGACTTGCTGCACGAGCGCGTCCTCGATGCCTGGATCACCGGCATGGACCAGGAACTCCCCCAGCTCGATCCCCAGACGTTCTCACGGGTCCCTCTGCTGCGCACGCCCCTGCGGATCGTGGCCGCCAGCGACCATCCCCTGCATGGGCAAGGGCAACTCAACCGTGGAGACCTGGCGCCATTCCCCAGACTGGCTCCGGTTTCGGGCCAGTATCGGCAGACGGAAGGCCAGATCAAGGGATTGGGCCTCAAGCCACCCTTGCACCTGTCACCGTCCCGTCCCTACGGCCCCGCCCGGGATGGCGCCACCCCCCTGGCCCTGCATTACGGCACCGCCCTGACCCTGGTCCACCAACCGAACCAGCAACCCCTCGACTTCGGCCTGAACATCGACAGCCAGGTGAGCCTGGTGGTGCGCACCGATCTGCTGGAGCAGCCTGCCGTGGCCCTGCTGGTGGAGCAGCTTCAGACCCAAGCCCTTCTGCTGGCGAGCCGCAGCGATGCGGTGAAGGGCGTGGCCTGAAGCCCCCTAGCCCAGCCGGGTGGCCACCTTGAGCCGCTCCAGCCAGCGATTGACCCGGCGCCTCAATCGCGGCGGCACCTCCTGGAGCAACTGGCCCAACTCATGGGCCGCCAGGCGTCTGAGGTCGCGCACATCGACCCGCCAGAGTTTTTCGGCCTCCCGGATCAACCGCGCCCAGGTCCGCACGGACTGCCAGCGGAGCAGCCGCTGCTGCGGCCCCCCGTTCACCCGCAGCACTCGGAAACGCACCCGACTGGCCATGGCGTCCATGGCGACCACACCACCAGGCTGTGCCACCCTCCGTCAAAAGGCGGGAACGCCACAGCGGGCTTCGGAGATTGGAAGAAATTCGGGGGAGCCGCCTGCGCTTCAGGCCGCAACGCCGTCCTGACCAACCTGCTGCACCGGGAAGGGCAGGGCCTCGGCCTCCCGCTCACTGAGCCGACGACTCCAGGCCCCGCGCACGGGATCATTCCAGCGGAATCCGGCCTCCTTGGCCCGATGCCGCTCGGCATAGGACAGGTTGGCGCGGAACAGCAGCCTGGGCTCCAGGGCGGCCAACAGCAGATCTTCGAGATCGATGCAGCGCTCGAGCACCTGCACCAGGTAGGTGCAGTCGGTGAGAGCCCGGTGGGCGGCCCAGACCGGCACGCCGTAGGCCAGGGCCAGATCCCGCACCGAAGGGGCGGCCCGCAGCTGGCGCTCCGGGGGCCAGTGGATGTCATCCATCGAGCAGATCCAGGGTTTGGTGACCGAAGGCAAAGGGTCGCGACCAAACCACTGGGCATCGAAGGCAGCGTTGTGGGCCAGCACCGCATCACAGGCCTCCAGCAAGGCCTCAAAGTGGGCGAGACCGGCCTGCCAGGGCTGGGGCAGGCGGGTCACGGCCGCCGGAATGCCGTTGACGTGCTGGGCCGGATTGGCGAGCGCCGGCAACAAAAACGACACCTGGCTGAGGACGGCCCGGGTGGGGACGTGAAACAACACAGCCCCGAGCTCGATGCACTGGGCCGAAGCCGGGTCCAGGCCTGAGGTTTCGGTATCGAGGATGAGCAGGGTGGTGGGCGCAACCCGTCCCGTCTCCGCGCGCGGGGCGAGGGGAGGCAGCTGGGGCTCGCGATCGGGTTTGCCGGCGGGGCGGCGGTCATCCACCGACGCGGGCGTCAGGCTCAGCAGATCGCTCTGTTGCCAGAGGCTGGGCTGTTCCTCGATCGGGCCGTTCACGGGTGCCTGGGGCTGCTGCACCCATGGTCCCAGCCCGATCCTCCCCAGGCCAGAGGGACCTGCCTAGGGTGAACGGGCGACCCCGATTCAGGCATGGGCCTAGCCGCCGGAGACCGAGCACCACTGATAGCCCTGAGGGATCAGAACGGCGTGGAACGCCGCAGCGACCAGCTGGCCGGCAAGGCCTTGGTGTTGTTTTTCTATCCCAAGGACGACACCCCGGGCTGCACAGCAGAAGCCTGCGCCTTCCGGGACAGCTACGGCGACCTGCAGGCCATGGGCGCCGAGGTGTGGGGAGTGAGCGGCGACGATGCCTCCAGCCACCAGCGCTTTGCCAGTCGCCACAACCTGCCCTATCCCCTGTTGGTGGACCAGGGCAACCAACTGCGCAAGGCCTTCGGTGTGCCCGGTGTGCTGGGTCTGTTGCCAGGTCGCGTCACCTACGTGATCGATGGCGATGGGCTGATCCGACACGTGTTCAACAACCTGCTGGACGGCGCAGCCCACCGCAACGAGGCCCGCGCCGCCCTCCAGCGGTTGGGCGTCTGACCATGGCGCAGTGGCGCCAGCGGGGCGACATCTGGCAGCTGGAGCCCGGCGGACTCCCCCGCGGCACCCTCGAGTTCATCGGCGGCAGTTACCTGGCCGCCACCCCCCAGCTGAGCTACCGGCGCCTGCTGGAAGCCCTCGCCTCGCGCGGCTGGCGGATCCGGGCCTGGAGTTATGTGCCCGGCTTCGACCACCAGGACCAGGCCAACGCCGCCTGGCGGCGTTTCCGGCAGCTGCGGGACGGAACCGACAGCAGCCCCGGACCCGCCCATCCCGTGCTTCGCCTGGGCCACAGCCTGGGCTGCAAGCTCCATTTGCTGGCCCCCGACGGCGGCCGAGCCTGTGATGCCTTGGTGGCCCTGAGTTTCAACAATTTCTCGGCCGAGCGCTCCGTGCCCCTGCTGGCGGAACTCGGGCAGCAGTTCAACTTCCGCAGTGAGTTCAGTCCCTCGCCGGAGGAAACCCTCCAGCAGGTCGCCCGCAGCTACAGGCAGCCGCACAACCTGCTGGTGCGGTTCCAGCGCGATCAGATCGACCAGAGCCACCGACTCCTGGGGGTGCTGCAGAGCCGATCCGGCGATGCCAGCCAGCTCATCCAGTTACCGGGGGACCATCTGGCCCCGGCGAGCGCCGGACTGCGCCAGAACCTGCTGGGCAGCTGGGCCGACGATCCCGCCCGCCAGCGGGCTCTCGAACGAATCGCCGACACGATCGACGGCTGCCTGCCACCCAAGGGCTCGTCACCGCACCGGTGAGCTAGACCCGCAGGGCGTCCAGCACGGAACGGTCCTCGAGGGTGCTGGTGTCCCCACTCACCTCCTGACCATCGGCGAGGGCCCGCAGGATGCGCCGCATGATCTTGCCACTGCGGGTTTTGGGCAGGGCATCGGTGAAACGGATCTCATCGGGTTTGGCGATCGGGCCGATCTCCTTGGCCACGTGGCTGCGCAGCTCAGCAATCAGGGCGTCATCGCCGCAGCGACCACTCTCCAAGGTGACAAAGGCCACGATTCCCTCCCCCTTGAGCGCATCGGGACGGCCCACCACCGCGGCTTCCGCCACGGTGGGGTGACTCACCAACGCACTCTCAATTTCCATCGTGCCGAGGCGGTGACCACTCACGTTGATCACGTCATCCACCCGGCCCATCACCCAGAAGTAGCCGTCGCCGTCGCGGCGGGCGCCATCGCCAGCGAAATAGAGATGGCTGCCATCGGCCGGGCGAATCTCCTCCCAATAACTCTTGCGGAAACGCTCCGGGTCACCGTGCACGGTTCGCATCATTCCCGGCCAGGGACGGCGCACCGCCAGGTATCCACCCGAATCCGCCGGCTGGGAGATGCCCTGCAGATCGACCACGTCGGCGGCAATACCCGGCAGGGGGAGGGTGCAGGAGCCGGGCTTGGTGGGAGTGGCCCCGGGCAGGGGGCTGATCATCACGCCACCGGTCTCGGTCTGCCACCAGGTGTCGATCACCGGGCAGCGATCGCCGCCGATCACATCCCGGTACCACATCCAGGCCTCGGGATTGATCGGCTCGCCGACGGTGCCGAGGATGCGCAGGGAGCTCATGTCGTACTGGTCGGGCACCTCGCGGCCGCTCTTCATGAAGGCCCGGATTGCTGTGGGGGCCGTGTAGAAGATCGTGCAGCGGTGTTTCTGGATCACCTCCCAGAAGGCACCGGGCTTGCCGGGGCGCGGCGCCCCCTCGTACATCACCGTGGTGGCCCCGTTGGAGAGCGGGCCGTACACGATGTAGCTGTGACCGGTGATCCAGCCCACATCGGCGGTGCACCAGTGGATGTCGTCCTCGCGGATGTCGAAGATCCACTGGAAGGTGAGGTGGGCCCAGAGGTTGTAACCGGCGGTGGTGTGCACCACCCCCTTGGGCTTGCCGGTGGAGCCGGAGGTGTAGAGCACGAACAGGCGGTCTTCGCTCGCCATGGGCTCCGCGGCACAGGCAGGGCTCTGGCCATCGACGAGGTCGTGCCACCAATGGTCGCGGCCGGCCTGCATGGCGCAGGCGCCGCCGGCCTCCGCCAGACGCCGTACCACCAGCACATGTTCCACGCTGGGAGCACCGCCCTGGCTCCCCAGGGCCTCATCCACAGCTGGCTTCAGGGGCACGGGCTTGTCCTTGCGGAAGCCACCATCGGCCGTGATCACCGCCTTCACGTCGCCATCGATCAGGCGATCGCGCAGGGCATCGGCTGAAAAGCCACCGAACACCACCGAGTGGGGGGCCCCGATGCGGGCGCAGGCCAGCATGGCGATCGCGGCTTCCGGCACCATCGGCATGTAGAGCGCCACCAGGTCGCCCTTGCCGATGCCCAGCGCCTTGAGCGCATTGGCGGCCTTGCAGACCTCGGCATGCAGCTGGCGGTAGGTGAAGCGGCGGGTGTCGCCGGGCTCCCCCTCCCAGATCAGGGCCGTCTTGTCGGCGCGGGGGCCCTCGAGATGGCGATCGAGGCAGTTGAAGCTGAGGTTGGTGGTGCCGCCCTCAAACCAGCGGGCAAAGGGCGGGTTGCTC
>JBIIQK010000078.1:0-7054 GCA_044342135.1 Cyanobium sp. | reverse complement strand
TACCGGTGCCGTGCTCACCAAGCTCGACGGCGACTCCCGCGGCGGCGCGGCCCTGTCGATCCGCAAGGTGAGCGGCGCCCCGATCAAATTCATCGGCACCGGCGAGAAGGTGGAGGCGCTGCAGCCCTTCCACCCGGAGCGGATGGCGAGCCGGATCCTGGGCATGGGCGACGTGCTCACCCTTGTGGAGAAGGCCACCAAGGAGGTGGAGCTGGCCGATGTAGCGAAGATGCAGCAGAAGCTGCAGGAAGCCAGCTTTGACTTCTCCGACTTCCTGCAGCAGATGCGCCTGATCAAGCGCATGGGCTCCCTGGGCGGCCTGATGAAGCTGATCCCCGGCATGAACAAGATCGACGACGGGATGCTCAAACAGGGCGAGCAGCAGCTCAAGAAGATCGAGGCGATGATCGGCTCGATGACCGAGGCCGAACGGCAGCAACCCGAACTCCTCGCCTCCCAACCCTCCCGCCGCCGCCGGATCGCCGCGGGCAGCGGTCACACCCCCGCCGACGTGGACAAGGTGCTGGCCGACTTCCAGAAGATGCGCGGCTTCATGCAGCAGATGACCAAAGGCGGCGGCATGCCGGGAATGCCGGGGATGCCAGGCATGGGCGGCATGCCCGGGATGCCTGGAATGCCAGGGATGCCCGGTCCCATGGGAGGCATGGGGGCAGGTGGCCCGGGGGGACGGCGGGCCGCCAGGCCAGCCAAGAAACGGAAGGGCTTCGGGGAGCTCTGAGCACCCGACCGGGTACATTGGTTGTTTGGACACCTAGCGGCAAGGCCACGATGATCAAGCTCCGCCTGAAGCGGTTTGGAAAGAAGCGGGAAGCGAGTTTCCGCCTCGTGGCCACCAACAGCACGTCCCGCCGCGACGGGCGTCCGCTTGAGGAGCTCGGCTTCTACAACCCGCGCACCAAGGAAACCCGCCTCGACACCGAGGCCATCCGGGCCCGCCTCAGCCAGGGGGCCCAGCCCACCGACACCGTGCGTTCCCTGCTCGAGAAGGGTGGCCTGGTGGAGAAGAGCGTGCGTCCCGCCGAAGTGATCGGCAAGCAGAAACAGGCTGAAGCCCGTGACGCGGCCGCCAAGCAGGCCGCCAAGGATGCGGCGGAAGCCAAGGCAGCCGAGGCCGCTGCCGCCGCCGAAGCAAAAGCAGCTGAAGAGGCCACTGCTGCTGCCGCTGCCGAGCCTGCTGCTGAAGCCGAGCCCGCCTCCGCCGACGCTTGATCCCTCGCCCCATGGCCGAGCCAGAGGGGCGGACCAGCTTTTCCATCCCCCTCCCTAACCCCGCCGCGGCCCTGGCCCTGGCAGGAGACACCGAGTCGTCGACCCTGCACCGCCTGGAAGCCCTCACCGGCGCTTCCCTGGTCCTGCGGGGGCTCGACCTGGTGATCCAAGCCCGCCCCAGCCAACTGGAGCGGGCTTCCGCATTGGTGGAGTTGCTGCGCCCCCTCTGGGAGGAGGGTCAGACCATCAGTGCGGTGGATGTGCAAACAGCCCTGCAGGCCCTCGACACCGGCCGGGGGGAGGAGCACCAGCAACTGGGACGCCAGGTGCTGGCCCGCAGCCAGAGCGGCAAGCTGCTGCGCCCGCGCACCCTGCGCCAGAAGACCTACGTAGAGGCCATGGAGCGCCATGACCTCACCATTGCCCTGGGGCCAGCCGGCACCGGCAAGACCTTTCTGGCCACCGTGCAGGCGGTGCGGATGCTCACCGAACGCAAGGTGGAGCGACTGGTGCTCACCCGGCCCGCCGTGGAAGCCGGCGAACGCCTGGGCTTTCTGCCGGGCGACCTGCAACAGAAAGTCGACCCCTACCTGCGCCCCCTCTACGACGCCCTCCACGCCCTGCTGGGTGCGGAGCGCACCTCCGCCCTGCTGGAGAAAGGGGTGATCGAAGTGGCCCCCCTGGCCTACATGCGCGGTCGCACCCTGGCCGATGCCTTTGTGATCCTCGACGAAGCCCAGAACACCACCGCCACCCAGATGCGGATGGTGCTCACCCGCCTGGGGGAGAACTCCCGCATGGTGGTCACCGGTGACCCCACCCAGGTGGACCTGCCCGCAGGCCAGCTCAGCGGCCTGATTGAGGCGGCCCAGGTGCTTCAGGGGGTGGAAGGCGTGGCGATCTGCGAGCTCACGGCGGCCGATGTGGTGCGCCATCCCCTGGTGCAGAGGCTGGTCACCGCCTACGCGAACCGCGATGCCCAGAGGCTGGCACCCACGGGACAAAGACGATTCGATGGCCCGCAACGCCATCCGGAATCTTGAACAGCCCTGAGCGCCTCCGCATTCCCGCCGAAATTGCCGTAGCCGCCCTGGTGGCCTACGTGCTCGGCTTTTGGTTTACCGGCCTGTTTCCGGGTTACCTGCCCAAGATCGGCGGCCTCTGGTCAGCGATCTCAGCCATCGTGGTGACCCAGGCCAGCCGCAGGGAAACGACCTCCTCGGCC
The DNA here is from genome assembly GCA_044342135.1 of Cyanobium sp. Taxonomy (GTDB): domain Bacteria; phylum Cyanobacteriota; class Cyanobacteriia; order PCC-6307; family Cyanobiaceae; genus Cyanobium_A. Next base: position 4,599 of record JBIIQK010000078.1, on the reverse strand, counting down.
TCCCTGCGCATTCTGGGATCGGCCATCGGCGCCATCACCAGCGCCGTCTACCTGACGCTGCTGCCCTTCCACCCACTCGGCATGGCCCTGGCGATCTTCGCCACGGTGCTGCTCTGCTCCGCCGTCAACATTCCCAGCCACGGCCGCCTGGCGGCCATCACCGTGATCGTGGTGATGGTGACCGGCAGCCTGGATCCGAAGCTGAGCCAGGGCCTGAACGCCCTGCTGCGCTTCATTGAATCCTGCATCGGCACTGGCGTTGCCGTGCTGGGCGTGCGGCTGTGGCCGGGATCCCCGCTCGAACCAGGCGACCACACCTGAGGCGCTGCTTCCGGCGGCATGGGGAGATCCGCACTCCCCAGCCACCCTGGAGGCTCCCAATGGCCGAAAACCGCTGGCAGGATGGACTGAGTTTCGTCCCACTGGTGCGCCATGCCGGCCAGCAGCAATTTTCAGCAAGCCATCCGTGAAGCCCAGTCCAGTGCGCTGGTGGGTCCCAACGTGGTCAACAAGGCGCTGCCCTATGTGGGCGGCGGCATGGTGCTCACCGCCGGAGGGGTGATCGGCGGCCTGACCCTGATGGCCAGCAACCCGCCCCTGTTCATGCCCCTGTTCTGGGTGGCCCTGATCGGCAACTTCATCCTGTTTTTCGTGGCCCAGAACGTGGCCATGAAGGGCAACAACAGCACGGCCCTGCCGCTGCTCACCGCCTACAGCCTGATCACCGGCTTCACCCTCAGCGGCATCGTGGCGATGGCGATCGGCACCGCCGGCATCGGCGCGATCGGCACGGCGGCCCTCGCAACCGGCATCACCTTCGTGGCGGCCTCGTTCATGGGTCGCCGCATGAGCGACAACGTCGGCCAGGCCCTCAGCGGCGTGGTGGGGCTGGGCATCCTCGGCCTGCTGATCGCCATGGTTGTCCAGATTGTGGGGGGCATCTTCGTGCCCGGCTTCGGCGGCGGTGGCTTCGAGCTGCTGATTGCCGGCTTCGGCACCGTGCTGTTTGTGGGAGCCGCTTTCGTCGACTTCTACACCATGCCCCGCAGCTACAGCGACGACCAGTACCTGGCCGGCGCCCTGGGCATGTACCTCACCTACATCAACCTGTTCATCTTCATCCTGCGCCTGATCATTGCCCTCAACGGTGGCGGTCGCCGGGACTGAAGACCGGCTGGGATCAGCCAACCGCCTTCGTTGCATCAAGCGCCCCAACGGGCGCTTTTTTCATGGCTGGGCGGAGGTGATGGGGGAGGGCTGGGCCAAGGAGCCGGTGACGTCCCGCAGGGGCAGGGTGGTGCTGCCCCAGCCACCAGCGGGCAACTGGGGGGCTCCCCCCGGAGACACCTGGGCGGCCGCATTGAACCAGGCCAGGATCAGACCGCGCAGGGGGCCACCCCCATCGGCGAGCGGAGAGCGGAGATTGAAGTGGTCGGCTCCCTCCACCAGCACCAGGCGATGGCCCTGGCTACTGGCACGGGTGGCCCGAGCCATCGGCTCAATCGCCTCGGGACCGGGAGGCACCACCCAGTCGCTGCCACCGCTCACCACCAGCACCGGAGCACCCATCCCCTGGGCGGAATTCACATCAAACAGCAGGCGCATCGGCGGACTGACCGCCACGGCAGCCACCACCCGGGGATCGGCCAGGGCAGCACTGTCCGCCGATCCGACGAAATTGCACTGCAGCACCCAGCTCAGATTGCGGGCGGGATGGCGCACGTCGTTGCACAGCTCCAGCAGCTTGCTGGTGGTAGGCCTGGCCCCAGCCAGTTGCAGGGCCGTCGTCGCCCCCCAGGAATGGCCGCCCACCAGCACGGCCTGGGCATTCACCGGCCGGCTCAGACCCAGCTGCCCCTGGGCCGCCGCATCGATCACCGCCGACACATCCTTGGGTCGCAACGCCAGCTCCTCGGGCTTGGGTGGCGGCTGCTTGCCCGAGAGCATCGCCCGCTGCTGGCTCTGGTCGCTGCCGGGATGGCGCGGCAGCACCACCGTGTAGCCATGGCTGGCCAGGTGGGCAGCCCAGCCCTCGAAGTTGCTGGGGTCATCCCACAGGCCGTGGGAGATCACCACCAGCCGGTTGGGAGCGGCCGTGGATCCCCGGTTGGGCTCAAACACCACCACCGCCAGGGGCTCGGGGCGATGGCCCGCCGTGATGGTGAGATCCCGGCGGGAGGGCGTGGAGAGCCCCGGCGCCAGCAGGCGACCCTCACTGCTCACCGGCGGCACGGCTGCGATCAGCCGGTCGGAAGGGAGGCGTTGGCGGCGGAATCGCTGCACAGAGGAGCCGACGCGGCCCAGCTCCACGGTGACGCTGGTGCCCGGCAGCTGCTCCAGCACATCCAGCAGGCTGATGCCCCCCTTGGCGGCGGCCCGTTCCATCGCCTCTTGAAACTGGGCTGGCTGCAACGGATCGGGCAGGCCGTCGATGTCGCCCAGGGCCCCCACCAGCAGCAGCACCTGCTCCAGCAGGGGAGATCCCTGGGCGTTGCGCATCACGGCCCGCAGCTCCAGGGGCAGGTTGGAGCGCATCAGGGCCGCCAGCCGCTCGCCAATGGCACCACCAGTGGCCCGGTCCAGCTCGGCCAGGTCGCTGGTCCCGGCCGACAGTCGCTCCGGATTCCGCAACTCCGACAGCCGAATGGTGAAGTCGGTATCGAGCAGGGGCAACCGCAGCTTGATGGTTTCAATCGCCGCTCCAGGGGCAGGGGCGAGCAGGGAAACGGAAGCCAGACCGGCAGCCAATCCAGCCCGAAGCCTCACCACCCGAACCGTCACCACCCGAGACAGCCCCACACGCGTCAGCCAACGGTGGAGACAGGAGCGGACAACCATGGGCGCGAGCCGGGGAGGGCGTCATCCTCGCCCAGTTCAGCTTTGGCCCCATTCAGTCCTCGGCCCAGTTCAGCCCTCAGCCACCGCCTCGATCGCCGCGGCGATGGCCTGACGCTGGTCGGCGTCGTAACCCCAGCGCTCCAGAAAGGCCACGTCGTCGCCGGCATTGCCGCGGGCCGCAGCCAGCAGGGTTTCCAGTCGCCGTTTGACGGGCTCCGGTTCCAGCTGGCGCAACAGGTCGGTGCAGCGGGCCTGCACCCGTTCCGAGGCGCCCTGCTGGGCGCCATCGCCCGAGCGCTCGTGGTGCAGCGCCATTGCCGTGCTCATCGCCAGGTTGCGGGCCGAGAGATCCACCACCCCCTCGCCAGCCAACCGCAGTTGCAACACCAAGGGCTCGGGCAGCCGGTCCATCAGGGGGCCATCGCCCGCCAGGCTGACCACGAAAAAGCCCCGGGCACCATCCCGGCTGGCCACCAGCTCGGCCACCCGATCGGCCAGCACCTCGTCGCTGAGTTCGCCGTTCTCCCAGAGGGCCAGCCACTGGGCCGTGATCTCCATGGCCTGCTGAAAGGTGGGTTGGCGAAGGGTGTTGGGCGTTTCGGACATGGAGCCAGCGGTGCTTGCCCTCCGAGCCTATGGAAACCCCCACGGGCCCGATGGGCTGCCACTGTGAAGGGCATGACAGCCACTCCCCCGCCCCCCTCCAACCACGGTGCGCTCGACGATGGTGTGATCCAGGAGGGCCAGATCCTGCCGATCCCCGATCCGCACGAGTCGGCGCGACTGCTGGGGAGCGCTGGGGTTGGATCGGTGCCAGGAGCAGACGGGGAGTTCCGCTCCGGCTTCGTGGCCCTGATCGGCCGGCCCAACGTGGGCAAATCCACCCTGCTCAACCAGTTGGTGGGCCAGAAGGTGGCGATCACCTCGCCGGTGGCCCAAACCACCCGCAACCGACTGCGGGCGATCCTCACCACCCCGGCGGCCCAACTGGTGCTGCTCGACACGCCCGGGATCCACAAACCCCACCACCTGCTGGGCGAGCGCCTGGTGCAGAGCGCGCGGGGCGCCATCGGCGAGGTGGATGTGGTGCTGCTGCTGGTGGATGGCAGCGAGCCGGCCGGTCGGGGCGATGGCTTCATCGTGGACCTGCTGCAGCACTGCCGCGCGCCGGTGCATGTGGCCCTCAACAAGCACGACCTGGTGGATCCGGAGCGAGCCGATGAGCTGGCAGCCAGCTACCGGGAGCTGGTGGGCGACTGGCCCCTGCATGCGGTGAGCGCCCTCAACGGCGCGGGCACCGAGGCGCTGGTGGCGGCCCTGAGCGCCGAACTGCCACCGGGTCCCCATCTCTATCCGCCAGATGCGGTGAGCGACCAACCCGAGCAGCTGCTGATGGCCGAGCTGATCCGGGAGCAGGTGCTCAGCCACACCCGCGAAGAGGTGCCCCACTCGGTGGCGGTGAGCATCGACCGGGTGGTCGACGATGGCCCGCGCACCGCGGTACTGGCCACGGTGCTGGTGGAGCGCAGCAGCCAGAAGGGGATCCTGATCGGCAAGGGGGGGAGCATGCTCAAAACCATCGGCCAAGGAGCACGGCTGCAGATGGAGAAGGTGTTTGCCGGGCCGGTGTATCTGGAGCTGTTCGTCAAGGTGGTGCCCAACTGGCGCCGCAGCGCCGCCCGCCTGGCCGAGCTGGGCTACCGGGGCGACTGAGAGGATGGGGGCATGAGCGATCCCAGCAGCGATTCCAGCCCGTTCCCA
>JBIIQK010000002.1:0-22497 GCA_044342135.1 Cyanobium sp. | reverse complement strand
GAGGCCTTCCGTGATGATGCCGATCACGATGCCGAGCATGGCGGCCCGGCCGTTGAACCGTTCCACGCGCTGGAGCTGTTCCATGTGGATCAGCTGTTCGGCGCGGTGCTCAAACCACTTGTCGGTAGCGGGGGTGTTGGTCATGGGGTGATCAGCGGGATTTGGAGGTCAGGTCGCTGGGGCGGCTCAACACGTAGGTGGTCATGCCCGTGAGGACAACCACGAGGGCGATGACGGCGGTGATGGCTGCGGTGTAGTCGGTGCTCATGGCGATCAGCCCAGGCCGAGCTGGGAGAGGATGGTCTGGCCGGTGACCAGTTCGGTGCCGAAACCGATCACGAAGCCGAGCATGGCCAGGCGGCCATTCCAGCTTTCAGCGAAGGCCACAAATCCGAAGCGGGGAGCTGGTTGAGCCATGGGTGTTGCGGATTGTTACGAGAACTGTAACGGATTGCGAAGGGCTTGGGTGCCCCTTGTCCGGTCTTGGTTCTGGAAACGCCCCCTGATGGATTCGAACCATCGACCGGCTGCTTAGAAGGCAGCTGCTCTATCCGGCTGAGCTAAGGGAGCCCTTGGGTCCATGATCGCGCACGCAGCCAGGCGCCCCAGGGGCAGCCCTCATCCAGAGTGGGAGCCCTTGTTGGTCTTGGCCATGCGTTTCACCCCGGTGATGGTTGCGGCTGCCCTGTTTGCCCTGGGGGCGCCGTCAGGAGCCCAGGCGGTGAGTCTCGATGAGGCCTGCGGCAGGTTTGCCAGCAAGCTCAGCGCTGCCCAGGCCGCTGGCGACACCCAAAAGGCCCAGACCATCTATCAGGAAGGCAGCCAGCGCATCGCCTCCAGGTTCAACGGCGCCACCTGCCCCAACGTCAAGCCGCCCACCCCCTGAGCTGCCAAGCCGCCTTTAGAGTGGTCTGCTGCGCACGTTTCGCCCCATGGCTGCCACCCGGCTCACCGACAGCCAGAAAATCGAGATCGTGGCACGCTTCCGGGCGGGTGAGGGGAGTGCCGAGCTGGCCGGGGTCTACGGCTGTACGGCCAGCACGGTGAGCCGGGTGGCCAAGGCGGCCCTTGATCCGGCGGAATACGAGCAGCTGAAGCAGCAGCGCGGTCGCCCGACCAAGCCTGACGCCACCGCCAGCGTTCCGTCTGCAGCCAGCCCCGAAGTCCCCTCCACGCCAGAAGCCCCCTCCAAACCCGAAGTCACCTCCACTCCGAAGGATCCGTCCAACGGGGGGGATTCCACTAACTCCGAGGATCCCTCGGTGCTGGCGATCGACGATGCCGACGACTTCGGCGACGACTTCAGCGACGACTTCAACGACGACGACTCCGCCGATCAGTTCGTGGAGGTGCCGGTGCTGCTGGGAACCCACGCAGGGGAGCCGGCCCAGTGCCTCCCCCTGGCTCAGGCGCCCTTGCCCGCCAGCGTGTACATGCTGGTCGACAAGACCGTGGAGCTCCAGGCCAAGCCGCTCAAGGACTTCCCGGAATTGGGCCAGCTTCCCGATGGCGAGGAGGAGCGCCAGGCCCTGCTGGTGTTCGCCAATCCCCGCCAGGCCAAGCGCCATTGCGGTCGCTCCCAGCGGGTGATCAAGGTGCCTGATACCCGGGTGCTGGAACGCACCGCCCCCTACCTGATCGCCCAGGGCATCAGCCGGGTGGTGATGGAGGGCAGCCTCTATTCCCTACCCGGCAGCTGAGCGTTGCGGGGGGCCAGCAGCGCCGCGCTGCAGCCGCCGCTGATCACGCCGATCACCAGGGCCACCCCCACCAGAAAGCCCGCCGGCAACGGGGCGGTGCGGCTGAAGCCGAGGTTCAGGCTCGGGCGCTGATCCAGGTTTTGGGCGCCCAGGCAGAGGATCGCCAGCAGCAGGCCGCCGCCCATCAGGCTGGCCACCAGCAGGCGGGCGCGCACAAACATCGGGCCTGGGGGCAACAGCTGGCGGCAGTCTGCCGCTTCAGCACTCGGGCTGCAGCGGGTCGGGCGCAGGCGACTCCTGGTGCAGCAGGGCGTACAGCTCGCGCTTGCTGTGGCCGGTGCGTTCGGCGAGCAGCTTGGCGGCGGCGTTGCTGCTGTGGCCACCGGCCTGCAGGGCCTGGAGCTCGGCCGTGAGGCTGGCGGCATCCCAGCTCGGTGGCGGTGGCGGCGTGGCGCCCCCCAGCACCAGGGTGCATTCCCCCTGGGGCGGCGTGCGGCGGAAGTGCTCCAGGGCGGCGGCCACCGTGGGCCCCACCTGCTCCTCGTGTCGCTTGGTGAGTTCGCGGGCCACCCGTAGGGGCCGGTCGCCCAGCACCGCCAGCAGATCCTCCAGGAGATCCAGCAGCCGGTGGGGCGCCTCAAACAGCACCACCGTGCGCGCCTCGTCCGCCAGCTCCTGCAGCCGCTGACGGCGCTGGTTGGTTTTGGGCGGCAGGAAGCCTTCAAAGCAGAAGCGGCCGCTCGGCAGGCCGCTGCTCACCAGGGCGGTGGTGACGGCGCTGGGGCCAGGAACACAGATCACACCCAGCCCCGCGGCGCGGGCGGCCGCCACCAGCGCTTCGCCGGGATCGGAGATGCCCGGCAGGCCCGCATCGCTGATCACCGCCAGGGCCTCACCGGCGGCCAGGGCCTCGAGCAGCTCGGGGATCCGGGCGCTCTGGTTGTGGGCGTGGAAGCTCACCAACCGGGGCCCCTGCTCCTTCTGCCGGAGTCCCAGCTGGTGCAGCAGCAACCCACTCCGGCGCGTGTCCTCGCAGGCGATGCGGCTGACGCCGGCCAACACCTGGCGGGCGCGGGGGGAGAGGTCGGCCAGGTTGCCGATCGGGGTGCCCACCAGATAGAGCACGCCGGGGGCAGGTTCGGTGGCTTGCACGGCGGGGGCGTGGGCTTGGGTGCGGGCTCCTGCACAATGCGGATCCCTGCCCCACCATGATGCCGGCCGCCCTTCCCCTGCCCTCGGGCATCGCGCTGGAGGGCCTGATGGGCGAGGTACGTCGGCTGAGCTGGGGCGCCGCCGACATCCTGTTGGCCTATGGCCGCGGCGAGCAGCCCCCCTACGGCTTTCCCCGGGCCCTGAGCGTGGATGAGGGCGGCGAGGGGCCCGTGAGCGCGGCCGATCTGGCGGTGAACCGCTGGCTGCTCGATGGCCTGGCGGCGGCGTTTCCGGCGGCCGCCTGGACCGTGCTCAGTGAGGAGACCGCCAAGGAGCAACTCACCGACGGCCAGCCCCTGGCGGCCGAGTGGCTGTGGATTCTCGATCCCCTCGATGGCACCAAAGACTTCCTACAGGGCACCGGGGAGTACGCCGTCCATCTGGCCCTGGTGCACCGCGGTGAACCGGTGCTGGGGGTGGTGCTGCTGCCGGAGATGGAGGAGTTGTGGCTGGGGGTGATGCCCGCCCTCACCGGAGCTGGCGGGGAGGCCTGGTGCGAAAACCGGGCTGGCGAGCGCAGCCCGGTGCGTTTCAGTGGCCGGCGTGCCCTGGGCGAGTTGGTGTTGGTGGCCAGCCGCAACCACCGCGATCAGCGGCTGGAGCAGCTGCTGGATGCCCTGGCCCTGGGCGACACCCGGGCGATCGGCAGCGTGGGCGGCAAGGTGGCCACGATTCTGCGCGGGGAGACGGATCTGTACATCTCCCTGTCTGGAAAGAGTGCTCCCAAGGATTGGGATATGGCAGCTCCGGACGCGGTGCTGCGGGCCGCCGGCGGTGCCTTCTGCCATGCCGATGGCCGGCCGCTCACTTACAACACCGGCGACATTCGCCAGGCCGGCTGCCTGATCGCCAGCCACGGCCTGGCTCATGCCGAACTCTCTGCGCGCACGGCGGCGGCACTGGTCACGATTGATCCGGGTTTTTTGGTTTGAGCCTGGCTAGTTTCGGGCAAATTCCAGGTTGTCTGCTTGGCCCTTTCAAAGCCGTTCCAGAGCCCCATTCGCTGGTATCTAGCGGTGTTGTTTCTGGGGCTTGTGGCCTCGGCTTTTGTGGGAAGTCCCTATGGGAAGTTCCAGCTCCAGCGCATCGTTGAAATCCTCTTGTTGGTGGGCGTGCTCGCCTGGAGCTATCGCCGCCAGAGCGCAGGGGCGCTGACCGCTTCGGCAACAACCGGCTGGTACGGACTGGGTCTGGTTGGCTTTAGCTTGACCGCTTTGCTGGCCGGGTGGTCAGGCCCCATCCCGTGGATTTCCCTGGCTTTCACCGGTTTGGTCTGGATGCAGTTTGGCTTGTTGCCCCTGTTGAGACCTGCCTGGGAACGGTATGAGGAGGATGGGATTCGCCTGCTGGCGCTCTTTGGCTTTTGTCTGGTGGGCCTGGATGTTGCCCTGTGGTTGGTGATGCATGCCAATGCGGTGCCTGTTTATACCTGGGCGCGCAAGTTCAATGCCTTGGGTCAACTGGATTTCCAGGCGCCCTATCTGTTCCTGAATCCTCGCTGGGGGAATCAGTACTCGGTCTTGCTGCTCTGGACATTCGTCCCCTTGCTTGATCAATTGCAGCGGGGTGTTGTGCAACGCTTCCAGCGTTTCTGGTGGGCCATCTGCTGGTTGGTGCCGATCGTCTGCTGGCTTCAGATTGTGCTGACCGAGGGTGATGGCGCGTTTTTGGCCAGCTGTCTGGGGGGTGCGGTGCTGGCACTGTTTGCGGCGCTGTCCCAGGGCTCCCAGCGTCAATTCTGGTTGCGGTGCCTGGGACTGGTTGTGGTGGGGGTGGTGGTGGCGTCGGTGGTGTCGTTTGGACTGGAAGCCGGATCGTTCTTTGCCAATTTGCTGCAACGCAATGCCCAGGAGGTGAGCAAGGGCGTGGTGACGGCCGAGATGGGCCGTGCCGATTTCCGCCTGCTCAACTGGATGCTCTACGGGCTGGCCTCCCTGCAGTGGCCCATCTGGGGTGTTGGCATCCAGGTGGTGCCCCAGGGCTCACCGGTGTGTGGCCCCCACAGCCTGCCGGTGGAGTTGCTGTACTGGACGGGGCTGCTGGGCACGGCTGCGGCGGCGCTGCTCACCACTGGCTTCTGGCCAAGACGGCTTGGCGAGTTGGTTCGCTCCCAGTCGATGGCGGGTTTGTTGAGTCCGATGCTCGTGGCGCTGTTTGCCTATCAGCTCATTGATGACATCTGGTTGAAGCCCGCCTCCTTGGCCCTGCTGCTGCTGGTTCTGGCTGCGGTGATGCGTCCCCAGCCCACCCAGGTGGGGCCTCTCCAGCCATGGGCCCTGTCATTTCAGGTCTACCGATTGCTGGCGTTGCTGGGTCTGTTGATGATTGTGATTTCGGTGGTGCGTCCCGGGGGGGTTGGATTTGGCCCATCGCCTCTGGTCAGCTTGCCGGGCAAGGATTGTTTGCTGTTTTTCTGATTCCCCAGGCATGAAAAAGCCGGCCACTGGGTGACCGGCTGCAGGGGCACGGAGGGTTCCCTGATCAGGGAACCGGCGGGCTTCAGGCCGGCACGGGGGCGTCGCTTTGGGGAACGCCGCGCAGGGTGAGGTTGATGCGGCCGCGGTTGTCGATTTCGCGCACACGCACGGTCACCTGATCGCCCACATTGACGACGTCTTCCACCTTCTCCACCCGGGCTTCGGAGAGCTGGGAGATGTGGATCATCCCCTCCTTGCCAGGCAGGATTTCCACAAAGGCGCCGATCGGGATCACCCGGGTGACACCGCCGGTGAACACCTCGCCTTCGCTGATGCGACGGGTGAGGCCTTCGATGATGCGCTGGGCCTCTTCGGCCGCGGCACCGTCGTGGCTGGCGATCGTGACGATGCCGCCGTCCTCGATGTCGATCTTGGTGTTGGTGCGCTCGGTGATGCCCTTGATCGTGCGGCCGCCAGGACCGATCACGGTGCCGATCAGCTCCGGATCAATCCGGAAGCTGAGCAGGCGCGGGGCGTGGGGCGACATGGTGTCGCGGGGCTTGTCGATCGCCTCGAGCATCTTCTCGAGGATGTGCAGGCGAGCGGGACGGGCCTGGTTGATCGCATCGGCCACGGTTTTGACGTCGAGGCCGGTGATCTTCATGTCCATCTGCAGGGCGGTGATGCCCTTCTCGGTGCCGGCCACCTTGAAGTCCATGTCGCCGAGGAAGTCCTCGATGCCCTGGATGTCGGTGAGGATGCGCACCTGGTCGCCCTCCTTGATCAGGCCCATGGCGGCGCCGCTTACGGGGGCCTTGAGGGGCACGCCCGCATCCATCAGGGCGAGGGTGCTGCCGCACACCGAACCCATGGAGGTGGAGCCGTTGGAGCTGAGGCACTCCGACACCACGCGCAGCACGTAGGGGAAGGACTCCTTGCTGGGCAGCACCGGCACGATCGCCCGCTCAGCCAGGGCGCCGTGGCCGATCTCGCGGCGGCCGGGGGAGCGCATCGGCTTGGTTTCGCCGGTGGAGTAGGGGGGGAAGTTGTAGTGGTGCAGGTAGTGCTTCTCGGTGGACGGGTTGAGGTCGTCCATCTCCTGGGCGTCGCTCGGGGTGCCGAGGGTGGCGCAGGAGAGCACCTGGGTGAGGCCGCGCTGGAACAGGGCGGAGCCGTGCACGCGCTTGGGCAGCACGCCGGCGGCGGCGCTGATCGGACGCACCTCGTCGAGGTTGCGGCCGTCGACGCGCTTGCCGTCCTTGACGATCTGGGCGCGCATCAGCTGCTTGGTGAGGCTCTTGTAGCTGTTGGCCAGGGCCTTGCCGCTGGCGGCGGTGCGGATCGGGTCGTCGTCGGCTAGGGCTGCGATCTTCTCGACCACCTCAGCCTTGATCGCATCGAGTTTCTCGTCGCGCTCAGGCTTGGTCTGGGAGAACTGCTTGAGCACTTCGCCGATGCCCTTGGCACATTCCTTCTCCAGGAAGGTGGGCAGGGTGGCGTCGACCACCTGGGCTTCTGGGATCACCTGCTCGATGCCGAGCTCCTTGAGCAGGTTCTGCTGGGCCTTGATCAGCTCACACACCGCTTCGTAGCCGAAGTCGATGGCTTCGATCACGTCCTGCTCGGGCAGCTGGTTGGCACCGGCTTCCACCATGATCACGCCCTCGGGCGTGCCGGCCACCACCAGGTCGAGCTCGCTGCGCTCGATCTCGCGGAAGCTGGGGTTGAGCACGAAGTCGTCGCCCAGCAGGCCCACCCGCACCGCCGCCATCGGGCCGTGGAAGGGGATTTTGGCCAGCAGGGTGGCCATCGAGGCGCCGGTGACGGCGAGCACGTCGGGTGGCACCCGCTCATCGAGCGAGAGGCAGGTGGCGACCACCTGGATGTCATCGCGCATCCAGCTGGGGAAGAGGGGCCGCATCGGCCGATCGATCAGCCGGCAGGTGAGGATCGCCCGCTCGGGGGGGCGGGCTTCGCGGCGGAAGAAGCTGCCGGGGATGCGACCGGCGGCGTAGAGCCGCTCCTCGTAGTCGCAGATCAGGGGGAGGAAATCGATGCCTTCGCGGCCGCCGGAGCGGGTGGCGGTGACCAAAACCGAGGTATCACCACACTCCACCATCACCGAGCCCCCGGCCTGGGGGGCGAACCGACCGGTGGTCAGCCGGATCTCCCGACCATCGAAGGAGATCGACTGAGTTTGTCCTTGCACGTGAGCTTATGTCCTGTTGTTGTCAAGGACCATTCTCGCATTTGGCCTGCGGCTACTGGGGATTTCCTTTGCTTTTTCTCGCGTTTGGCGTGGGCTCCCCGAGGCTGTAGCCACACAAAAAAGGCGCCCGGAGGCGCCCGCAGAAATGAAATGGGATTGGGCGGCTCGCTGGCGCTGCCGCTTCAGATCACCAGCCCGTTCTGGATCACCAGGAGGACTTGACCACGCCGGGCAGCTCACCCTTGTGGGCGCGCTCGCGCAGCTGGTTGCGGCAGAGGCCGAAATCGCGGTACACACCGCGGGGCTTGCCGGTGGCCCAGCAGCGGTTGCGCACGCGGTTGGGAGCGCTGTTGCGGGGCAGATCCTGGATCTTGCGGTGGATCTCCAGGCGCTCCATCGGATCGGCAGCGGCGTTGAAGGCGGCCATCAGAGCAGCCCGCTTGGCGGCGAAGCGCTGCACCATCTTCTTGCGCTTCACATCGCGCGCAATCATCGACTTCTTCGCCATGCGGCTTGAGCTGCGATCGGATACGTGCTGTCGAGCTTACCCTGCGGGCCTGCCGCCCATCGGGCAGAGGTCGGCGATCGGGCAGCTGCCGCAGCGGGGGCTGCGGGCGGTGCACACGGCGCGGCCGTGGAAGATCAGCCGGATCGAGAGGTCCTGCCAGTTGGCCTGGGGCACCAGTTTCATTAGGTCGGGCTCGATCCGCCGCGGCTCGCTGTGGCGGCTGAGCCGCAGGCGCTGGGCCAGCCGGCTCACATGGGTGTCCACCGTGACGCCGGCGTTGATACCGAAGCACCAGGCCAGCACCACCGACGCGGTTTTGCGGGCGACGCCCGGCAGCACCAGCAGCTCCTCCATGGTTTGGGGCACCTCACCGCCGTGGCGCTCCATCAGCAGGCGGGAGGCGCCCACGATCGCCTTGGCCTTGTTGCGGAAGAAGCCGGTGGACTGCACATAGGGCTCCACGTCGGCCGGCTCCACGGCGGCGGCCGCGGCGGCATCGGGGAAGCGCGCAAAAAGGGCCGGTGTCACCTTGTTGACCCGCTCATCGGTGCACTGGGCCGAGAGCATGGTGGCCACCAGCAGCTCGTAGGGCGTGCGCCAGTCGAGTGAGCAGGTGGCGTGGGGGTAAAGGGCGCCCAGGCGTTCCAGCAGCTCGGGTGCCCGTTGGCGGGCCGTGGGGAAGCGGGGCATCGCGAAGGGGAGGTCTCAGCGCGCCAGCAGCTGTTGCACCGCCGGCAGCTGGGAGGTGTCCTTCACGATCAGCACCACACTCAGCCCCACCAGAAACACAAAGCCCGACTGCATGAAGGCCATCTGGAAGCGCTCGGGCAGGGGCTTGCCCCGCACGCCTTCAAGCAGCAGCAACACGAACTGACCGCCATCGAGCAGGGGCAGCGGCAGGGCATTGAGCACGGCCAGGTTGATCGAGATCAGGGCGGTGAAGATGAACAGGCTGCTGCCGCCCTGCTTGGCCAGCGACGCCCCCATCTCCACAATTTTCACTGGGCCGCTCACCTGGCTGGCGGTTTCGCCGAAGTGGGTGGCGAGGGTGACGAAACCCTCCACGGTGCGGCTGGTGAGGGCGACGAAATCGTGGTTGGCCTGGCGGAAGGGCTCGAGCGGATTGCGGGCGGGGCGGAAGGCCTCGCTGCCATTGGGTTGCAGCTGGGCGCCGATGCGGCCGATGCCGCCGAGGTCGGCGGGGGTGAGCTGCACGGCCACGGTCTGTCCGTTGCGCTCGGCGTCGAGGCGCAGGGTTTGCTCGGGGGCTGCCTTGATCCGCTCCACCAGAGCGGCCACGCCGCTCTGGCCGCCGCCAAGGGGCTGGCCATCGAGGCGCATCAGGCGGTCGCCGGGCTGAAGGCCAGCGGCGGCGGCGGCCTGGCCGGGCTGCACGCCGCTCACCAGCACGCCGGGGCTGGCGCTGAAGCCGGCGGGGATGCCGAGCACCAGGCCCTGTCCCAGCAGCACGGCATAGGCGACCAGCAGGTTGGCCATCACGCCGGCGGCGATCACCAGCGCGCGCTGGGGCAGGGGCCGGTTGGAGAGCAGATCGGGATCGTTTTTGGGGATTGGGCTGTCGTCGTCGTCATCGGGGAAGGCCACGAAGCCGCCGAGGGGCAGGGCTCGCAGGGCGAATTGCACGCCGCGGCGCTGGCGCTCCAGCAGCACCGGCCCGAAGCCGATCGAGAAGCTGCTGACGCGAATCCCCTGCCAGGTGGCGGCAAAAAAGTGCCCCGCCTCGTGCACCACGATCAACCCCGCCAGGATCGCCAGTGCTGTGAGAACGCCCATTCAGGCCCTGCTGTGAAGGCCTCCATTGTGGTGGGTTTGGGGCATCAGCCGTTATGCCAGCCGTGCTGGCCCAGCTGCCTTGAGCTCCTGGGTTCGCGTGTTCTAGAAAGCATTGCGCTGCAAGCCATTTTGGCCGGATCGGCGGGCAAGTGACCCCTACAATCCGCCCGCTGATGTTCACGCTGCTACATGGCTCGTCTGCCTGCTGCCCTGGCCCTAGCGGGGTTGTTGCCCGGCCTGTTGCCGGCCGCCGCGCAACCAGAAGCTCAGACAGAGGCGCTCGCGGCTGAAGCCCAGAACCCGATCGCCAACCTGATCAGCGTTCCGTTTCAGAACAACTTCACCCCGGGGATGGGGCCCAATCAGGACCAAACCCTGAATGTGCTCAACATTCAACCGGTGGTGCCCTTCGCGCTCAGCAAAGACCTCACCCTGGTGACCCGCACGATCCTGCCGGTGCTGAGCCAGCCCACCGCCGCAGGCACCCAGAACGGCATCGGCGATCTCAACCCCAGCTTCTTCTTCGTGCCCAAGGGCAAGGGGCCCTGGACCCTTGGCTTCGGCCCCACCCTGGTGTTGCCCACCGCCAGTACCAGCAGCCTGGGGAGCGGTCAGTGGTCGGCGGGGCCGGCGGCGGTGGCGGTGTACAGCAAGGGCCCCTGGGTGGCGGGCGCTCTGCTGAACAACGTCTGGTCGTTTGCGGGTGACAGCGACCGCAGCGCGGTGAGTGCCTTTCTGCTGCAGCCGTTCATCAACTACAACCTGCCCAACGGCTGGTATCTGGTGACCTCACCGATCGTCACCGCCAATTGGCGGGCGGCCAGCGGCGACCAGTGGATCGTGCCGGTGGGTGGGGGCGTGGGTCGGGTGTTCCGGGTTGGGCGTCAGCCGATCAATGCCTCCCTGCAGGCCTACGCCAACGTGGTGAAGCCCGACAACTTCGGTGACGTGACGATCCGGGCCCAGGTGCAGTTTCTGTTCCCGAAATGAGCACATCTGGTGGATCCAATTCGCCGCCGCAACCTCAAATCTTCTCTGCGCTAGCGCTGATGGTGTCTCCACCGAAATAGGGCACCAGGGCGGCGGGGAGGCGTACGGAGCCATCGGGCTGCTGGCCGGTTTCAAGCAGGGCGGCCATGGTGCGTCCCACGGCCAGGCCGGACCCGTTGAGGGTGTGCACCAGCTGGGTGCCCTTGCCCTGCTTGAAGCGGATGGCGGCGCGGCGGGCCTGGAAGTCGCCGCACACCGAGCAGCTGGAGATTTCGCGGTAGGCGCCGGCACCCGCCAGCCACACCTCGAGGTCGTAGGTGCGGGCGGCGGAGAAGCCCAGATCCCCGGTGCAGAGCTCGATCTTGCGGTAGGGCAGCTCCAGGGCCTCCAGCACCGCTTCCGCGTCAGCGGTGATCTGCTGGTGGGCGGCGGCCGACTCCTCGGGATGGCAGAACCAGTAGAGCTCCACCTTGTTGAACTGGTGCAGGCGGATCAGGCCACGGGTGTCGCGGCCGTAGGAGCCGGCTTCGCGGCGAAAGCAGGGGGTGTAGGCGGCGTATTTGAGCGGCAGCTGCTCGGCGGCCAACACCTCGTCGCGGTGCAGGGAGGTGAGGGGTACCTCGGCGGTGGGGGTGAGCCAGAGGTCGTCGTCGGCGCAGCGGAAGCTCTCCTCGGCGAATTTGGGTAGCTGACCGGAGCCGGTGAGGCTGGCGGAGTTCACCAGGATCGGCGGCATCACCTCGCGGTAGCCCTTGCCGGCGTGCAGATCGAGCATGAAGCTGATCAGGGCCCGCTCCAGGCGGGCGCCGGCGCCCATCAGGGTGATGAAGCGGCTCTGGGCGATGCGCACCGAGCGCTCGGTTTCAAACAGCCCGAGCCGCTCGCCGATCTGCCAGTGCTCCTCGAGCCCCTCTTCCACGCGGGGGCTTCCCCAGCGCTTGATCTCAACGTTGTCGGCTTCGGAGCGGCCATCGGGCGCCTCGGCCGAGGGCAGGTTGGGCAGGGCAGCGAGGGCCTCGTGCAGCTGCAGCTCGAGGGCCTTCTCCTGCTCCTCGAGGCTGGCCACCTGATGCTTGATGGCATTGCCCTGGTCGCGCAGGGCCTGCACCTCAGGGCCTTTGGGGTCGCCACCACCCTGGATCAGCTGCCCTACGGCCTTGCCGATGCGGTTGCCCTCCGCCTGCAGCCCGCTGCGCTGCTCCTCGAGATCGCGCTCTTGGCGGGCGATTTGCTGCAGGGGACCCAGGTCGAGCGTCATGCCGCGTCGCCCGAGCTGCTGCGTGATCAGCTCGGGGTTGTCGCGCAGCAGGCGCTGATCCAGCACAGACCCAAGGCAAGTGAACCGAGCCTACGGGGCAAGGTTCACAGCACCTGCACCACTTCGCTCACCTCGGGGATGGCCTCGCGCAGCTTGCGCTCGATGCCCATCTTCAGGGTCATGGTGCTGCTGGGGCAGGAGCCGCAGGCGCCCTGGAGCCGCACCTTCACGATCGGCCCATCGATCTCCACCACTTCCACGTTGCCGCCATCGGCCATCAGATAAGGGCGCAGCTCATCGAGGGTGCGCTCCACGTTTTCGATCGTGAGGGCGTGGGGGTCGGCGCTGCTGGGGGTGGCGGGTTCGGCGTTGGCGGCTTCAGCGTTGGCGGCTTCAGTGGTCATGGCAGGGGCTTCAGCATCCGATCAAGCGAGCTTAGGAAGGCATCGGGGCTCTGGGGCCTCTCCCTAGGATCGCTGCCATGACAGACGTTCCCGTTCAACGGATCCGCAATTTCTGCATCATCGCCCACATCGACCATGGGAAATCCACCCTGGCCGACCGGCTGCTGCAGGACACCGGCACCGTTGCTGCCCGCGACATGCAGGAGCAGTTCCTCGACAACATGGAGCTGGAACGGGAACGCGGCATCACCATCAAGCTCCAGGCCGCGCGCATGGAGTACACGGCAGCCGATGGCGAGCCCTACATCCTCAACCTGATCGACACCCCCGGCCACGTTGACTTCTCCTATGAAGTGAGCCGCTCGCTGCAGGCCTGCGAAGGGGCCCTGCTGGTGGTTGATGCATCCCAGGGTGTGGAAGCCCAAACCCTGGCCAACGTCTATCTGGCCCTCGCCAACGATCTGGAGATCATTCCCGTTCTCAACAAGATTGATCTGCCCGGAGCCGATCCCGACCGCATTGCCGAGGAGATCGAAGCGATCATCGGCCTGGATTGCTCCAACGCCATCCACTGCTCCGCCAAAACCGGCCTGGGTGTGCCTGAAATCCTGCAGGCCGTGGTGGATCGGGTGCCGCCCCCACCCGACAAGGTGGCTGAGCCGCTGCGGGCGCTGATTTTCGATTCCTATTACGACCCCTACCGGGGCGTGATTGTGTACTTCCGTGTGATTTCCGGCTCGATCAGCAAGCGCGACAAGGTGCTTCTGATGGCGTCCAAGAAAACCTACGAGCTCGATGAGGTGGGCGTGATGGCGCCTGATCAGCGCCAGGTGGAGTCGCTTCACGCCGGCGAGGTGGGCTATCTCGCCGCTTCCATCAAGGCCGTGGCCGATGCCCGCGTGGGCGACACGATCACCCTGGTGTCCAATCCCGCTGCCGAGCCCTTGCCCGGATACACCGAGGCCAAGCCGATGGTGTTCTGCGGCCTGTTTCCCACCGACGCCGACCAATACCCCGATCTGCGCGAAGCCCTCGACAAGCTGCAGCTCTCCGATGCGGCGCTCAAATACGAGCCCGAAACCAGCAGCGCCATGGGCTTCGGCTTCCGCTGCGGCTTTTTGGGCCTGCTGCACATGGAGATCGTGCAGGAGCGGCTGGAGCGGGAATACAACCTCGATCTGATCGTTACCGCGCCGTCGGTGATCTACCAGGTGAACATGATCGACGGCAGCACCTTGATGGTGGACAACCCCGCCACCCTGCCCGATCCCCAGAAGCGCGAATCGATCGAAGAGCCCTACGTGAAGCTCGAGATCTACACCCCCAACACCTACAACGGCACCTTGATGGAGCTGTGTCAGGAGCGGCGGGGTGAATTCATCGATATGAAGTACATCACCACCGACCGGGTAACGCTGCACTACGAGATGCCGCTGGCTGAGGTGGTGACCGACTTCTTCGACCAGATGAAATCGCGCACCAAGGGCTACGCCTCGATGGAATACAGCCTGATCGGCTACCGCAAAAATGAGCTGGTGCGCCTCGATGTGCTGATCAACGCTGAAAAGGCCGATCCGCTCACCACGATCGTGCACCGCGACAAGGCCTACAACGTGGGCAAGGGCCTGGTGGAGAAGCTGAAGGAACTGATTCCTCGCCAGCAGTTCAAGATCCCCATCCAGGCCTCGATCGGCAGCCGCGTGATCGCCTCCGAAAGCATCAGCGCCATGCGCAAGGACGTGCTCGCCAAGTGCTACGGCGGCGACATCTCGCGCAAGAAGAAGTTGCTGCAGAAGCAGGCCAAGGGCAAGAAGCGCATGAAGGCGATGGGCAAGGTGGAGGTGCCCCAGGAGGCCTTCATGGCGGTGCTCAAGCTGAATCAGTAGCCCCCCCCTGATGGGCGGCTGTGGGAATGCTGAACGGGTCGTTGTGAAACAGGTGCCCCGATGGCCCCGTTACCGCGCTTGCGACCACGGTCTTGCTTTAGCCCTTGCTCTTGCTTTGGCTCTCGCTCTCGACCGGCGCAAGATGGCTTTCTGTTGCCGCTGTCCACTGCAGCATCCCTGCTGTTGATGCTCAGCAGCCTGTCGCTGCAGGCGGCGGCACTCCAATCCCGCAGCCAGGTGAGTGCGGGCCAGCGGCTGCGCCAGGCCGAAGATGGGCTGATGTCGGCGGCCCAGCACCTGCTGGCGGATCCCCTCAGCGTTGATCAGCTCGCCGCCCGGGTGGGCGAGACAGGCCAGGTTGGCCCGGTGGCCTACCGGCTGGTGCGGGTTGAGGGCCCCCATTGGCAGGACGCCGCCGAGGCCGGCGCACCACAGCGGGGCCAGGCGGTGGCCACGCTGGAGCTGCTGGCCAGTGCCGAGCTGCCGCGCGCCCTGCAGGCGGCATTTGCCCTGGAGCTAACGCGTCAGGCCGCCCCTGAGGGCCTCGCACCCTCGCAGTTGGTGGCGCTGCGGGAACTCGGCCTGCGGGGTCGCTCCGCCGCGGTGGGGGAGCCATGAACCTGGCGGAAACCCTGGTGGCGTCGGTGATTCTATTGGTCTCGTCGAGTTACTCATTGCAGCTCTGGGCCAGCAGCACCAGCTCAGCGGCGGCGGCGGAGCAGCGTCAGCACGAACTCGGGCAGCTGGAGATCGCCTTGCTGGGCAGTCAGGCCCGGCTGACGGCCATGGCGGCTGAGCCCGTGGCGGCTGACTGTGCGGATGCCGCCCGCTGGCTGGCCGCCCATTTGCAATCCCAGCCGCTGGGGGCGGGGTTGAGCCGGGTGGTGAGTGCCGAACCCGGCGCCCTGGTACGGGTGCAGATCACTGCGGCGGAGGTGGGGCAGCGGCAGCGCTGGCTCAGCCCAGCGGCCTATGGCCTGTGTGGCCCAGCAGCTCCTTCGGCAACGTCCATATCCGAGGACCAGGCCGATGCGACGAATTAACAGCTGCACCGCTCACGCTGGCTTCAGCCTGCCGGAGCTGCTGGTGGCGATGGCGGTGTTGGGAATTCTGGCCGCGATGAGTGTTGGCTCGGGCCAGCGCAGCCTGGCGCTGATGCGGGTGGAGTCGACCAGCCGTCGGCTGGCCCTGGGCCTGGAGCAGGCACGCCAGGCGGCCGCGCGCCACGGCCAGCCCTGCGCCCTGGCGTTTGGACCCTCGGGCTGGCGCGAGCCCAGTGGCGGCAACCTGCCGGCCTGCGGAATCAGCGATGGAGCGGAGCAGGACGCTGAAGCGGGGGTGGAGCTGCGGCACAACCTGCCGGCGGCCTTGCGCTTCAGCAGCAACGGCCTGGTGCTGGATGGCGGCACGGTGCTGATCGCTGCTGAGGGCATCGAGCTGCGGCGTTGCCTGGTGCTGTCGTTGCCCTTGGGGGTGGTGCGGCTGGGGCGCTACAGCGGCCCGGCGGATGGCACGCCCAGCAGCAGCGCTTGCCTTGCCGATGGGGCGTTATGAACCACAAGCACCAGGCCCAGTCCAAGGCTCAATCCCAGGGGTTTTCCCTGGTGGAGTTGTTGCTGGCCCTAGTGATCGGCTGCGGCCTCACCGGCGGGCTGCTGCAGGCCATGCTCGCGGAAGGCAGCAATGGCCAGCGGCTGGGTCGGTTGCTGCGGGAGCGGGTGGTGGCCCGGCGCACGCTGGAGCTGGTGCGGGGCGATCTGCTGCAGGCCCAGGAGCAGGCTGATCCGGCTGTGGTGCCGCCGGCCTGCAATCTGGCCGGGCGCACGGTGGTGCTGCATCTGGCCACCGCCGCCGGGCCGATCACCTATTCGCTGGGCAAGCCCGCCGAGCCAATCTGGCGCGGGCGGGTGCTGATGCGCTGCGGGCCGGCCTATGGCCTCCATGGCGAACTGGGCGGCGGCGGGGCCCAAAACCGGGTGGTGCTCGATGCGCTGGCCAACAGCGATGGCTTTCGGGCTGAGCCCGGCGCAGATGGGGTGCTGCAGCTGCAGGTGCAGCAGAGCTGGGCCGATGGCGGCCAGCTGCGCAGTGTGTTGCCGGTGGCGCTGCTGCGAGGTGCCTGAAGGCGACTCAGGGATCGAGATCGATGCGGGCGTCTTTGAAGATCAGGATCTCCACCCCAGACAGCGTGTCGGTGCCTTCTGGGCGGGTGCCATCCGCGCTTGCCGCTCCGTTGTCGGTCACGGTGCAGCTGCTCTTGGAGCAGCCTGAGGAGAGGGTGTATTCGCTGCGGGTCCCTTTGAAAAACACCACATCGAGGCCGGAGCCGCCAATCACGGTGTCGTTGCCGGGGCCAGGTAGGTAAAGATTCTGGCCTTGGCCGCCATCGAGCGTGTCGTTGCCACCACGGCCCACCAGTTCATCGTTGGCGTCGGTGGCGGTGATGCTGGTGTTGCTCTCGCCATAGAGCGTGTCGTTTTGGTTGCTGCCGAGCAGGCGATCATTGCCCGCCATTCCATACAGCGTGCAGGTGTCAATGCCGTTGAGCCCGCCATCACCACACTCCAGAATGTCGTTCACATTTGAGCCTGTGATGGTGTCGCCCCCACCTTTGCCACACATCAGCACTTCGTCTTCGCTGGTGAGTGCACCAATGGGAACGCTGAGGGTGTCTGCGCCGGTGGTTGAACCCACGGCCCAGTTGTACATGCCGCCCCCACACAAGCTGCCTTCACCGGGGCGTGGATAGAGGGGGTTGACGCGTGAATGCACCCCCGCAGCCTGGCTGTAGCTACGTGAGCTGAGCCCCTTGAGGGAGAGGGTGAATTGGAGCGACTTTTTATCGGGGCTGCAAGCAAGAAATCCCTTGTTGTTTTCGTCGTTGTTTGGGATGCAAGTTTCTGCTGCTGTTTCATCCAGGCCATCCACCAGCAGTGAAAGTTGAATTGGCTCGGAGGAGTCGTATTGTCCTTTCGCATTGATCACAGGGCCGCAGCGCCACAGGGAATTGCCGGGGAGGGTGCCGCTGGGGCGGCCTTTCACGGCATAGATCACCAAAGGCAGGTCGCGACGGATGTCTAGTGCCGCACGAAACTCACTGGTTTGAAAGCCACAGCTTGCGGGGATGTTGACCTTGCTGACATCGGTGAGCACCTGCTGGCTGAGGGCGGCTTCGGTTTCGATGAAGGATGAGGCGCGCGACCATTCACTTTTTTGACGCTCGGCCGCTTCCATGCGCTCATCGGTGCGCATCTGGCTCAACATGATTTGACCGGCTCCCACCACCAGCAGACCACTGATGAAGCCCGCGATGAGCAGTTCCGTGAGGGTGAATCCTTCGGCGTGGCGGGGTGGGATCACCATGCACTGCTCCAGTCGCAGTGGTTGTTGAGCACACGCCCCAGCCGGATCAGGCCAAGGGGCGACAGCACGGCGATGCAGCGGTTGTGGCTTTGTTTGGTGCTGCGCAGCTCAATCAGGGCATTGTCTGGCGTGGTGCCGCGCGGTGTGTAGCGCACTGTCAGTGCGCTGCCGGGTGCCGTGCTGCTGCAGGGTGTGAACTCCTCGCTGGGATTCATCAATCTGGCGCAGAGCTGCACGATTTCGCCTTGTCCTACCTGCTCTTGCAGATTGAAGGTGAAGGGCCGTGGAGGATCCTGAAAATCGCAGTTTCCCAGGGTGGGATCCGTGACCAGCTCCAATGTGCCATTAGCAGGATTAACTTGCACGGTGCAGGTTTTAGAATTCTGGATGGCCATGCGACGAATTTGATCGAGCCAGCCAGTGATGGCTTTGCCGCCTGAATTGAGGCGAGCATCATTCATGAAGCGGTAGTAGCTGCTCAGCCCGAGCACAGTGGTGAAGCCCATCAGCACCACCACCAGCATTAGCTCAACAAGCGTGAAGCCTTGGCTGTTGCTGGATCGCATTGGCCTCAGGGACACCAGCCGGTGGATTCCGGCACGATGATCGCCTGTTGATACACCGGGCTGTTGCCGGACGTCGCGGAACTTGAGCTGTATTTCACCGCGAGCTCGTTGCCGGCAGCGTCGACATTGCGGGTGATGCTCACTCCCCGAAGGCTGACTCCAGAGAGGGTTGGGGGGATGGCGAGGCTGGAGTTGGGGGCCAGGGCGGCATTGGTGGCGGCCAGGCCTTCGGCCAGGGTGCCTGCCGTGCAGCGTGCCACATCCGGCACGAAGGTGATCTGCCCATCAGCGAAGGAATTCTCGCGGGCTGCGGGGCAACCGGCCGGCTCATTCGGCTGGGGAGCGGGATCGCAGCGCATGTAGTTGAACGCTGTGGCCCGCAAGCCTTCGAGATCCTTGGCAATCAGGGTGCTGATCGCATCGCGTTCGCGGCTTTTGCTGAAGCTTTTGCCCGACTGCGTGAGCGTGCCCACCGAGTTGGTCACCACCAGGGCCAGCACCGCGGAGGCGATCATCACCTCTGGCAGGCTGTAGCCAACATCATCTGAACCTGCCAAAACTGCTTTGGGTGCAGGCTTTTTGGGGCTGATGTGGGGCTCGGAGGCTTCCATGGTTTCTTCCACAACAACCTTACGCCAAAACGCTTGCCGGCCGTGAAGGCTCGCCCGGGCTGAAGCAATCAGGTGCAAAAGTGATGCAACGTTTCTTCATTGAAACATGGTGGATGCAGGTGGTGGCATCTCAAAGCTCCCCCAGTTGTTGATGCCGATCGCCACAAAATCGCGGATGCTGATAGCAAATCCGGTGCCAAAACGGGTAAACACCCGGGCGCCCATGTCGTCTGGTACGCGGATTTCAGCTCGGTTGGAGCTCGAGCCGATCGGACCAAAGGATTTGAGCCATAGGGCTCCCAGGATGTCGGGGTCGGATGAGCCCCCATTGATCCCACCACAGGCATCCGGCAGGTAGGCGAACATCACCGTGGCCTGCGAGCCTCCTCCCAGTTTCACGCTCTGCCTGCCTAGCGACCTCCCCTGACTGTCGTAACCGCAAGCTGGAGTTTCCCCAACTGGTATTGCTGTATCGGGATTGCCAAACAGCGCCAGTGCCGTTGGATCAATCGTGGTGCTGGAGCAGTTGCCATTGGCGCAATGCTTGATCCCAACCTGGCCACCGAGGTTGATGTCTGGACCCTGGCACCAGCCATTGGCGCCGGGTTTGCACTGCAAGTAGAGCTGCATGGGCCCATTGGTCGTGTCGAAGACCAACTCTTCTGAGCCTTTCAGGTCGATGTTGCCCAGCATGCAGTGGGTGATGGGCGGGAGTTTGCTGTTGTCGACCAGGCATTTGCCGCCGTGATTGTTTCCTGCTGCGTAGGTGCCTGGTGTTGTGATTGGATTGTCGGGAGACAGCCCGACTGGGTGCCTCGGCACATCTGGAAGTGATACATTGCTGGCAAAGATATTGCCATTCACCACAGAGTTTGGTCCTTGCGTTACTTCGGCGCTGCTTGCGCAGCCGACGCAAAGAATGTTGCCACTAATTTCTCCCAGCACGTCGTTGTTGCCGAGAGCAATGCTGTTGGCCAGCAGGCCTGGAAAGCCTGTCGATGTAGGTGGCTGGTTAAAGGCGGCCTCACAGTTTTTCGGTTTAATCGAGAGTTCCTGGTCTATATAGGACTCAGCGAGAAGGGTGCCATCGGCGCTAAGGCGTTGACCGCGCACGCGCATCACCGCCTGGCCGCCATAGAGTTTGCTGCCTTTGAAGTGATAAAATTCTAATTGCCATCGGCCGGCTTTGCTGCCTGTGCTGTTGTTAATTTCTCCATCTTTGATCATGGCGGCAGGATTAAGCTGGGCGCTTGGGCAGGTTGCTGTGCCATAGCTTGGGGCTTGCCAGGTTCCAACCCCAGCTTTGTTTTTGCAGTTGTGCCAGTCCTCGGTGTTGAGATCGCGGTCGTAACAGTTGATCAGCAGGTAGGCGTATTCGCGGTTGAGCCGCTCCACTACCCGATTGGTGCCCGCCTCGGCAATTTCCCTTGCTTCACGGCTCTGCTGCTGACGAATGGAGCCCAGCAGGCCCGATGTGGATCGGGCCATCATCGCCATGGCTCCTGCCGCCAGAATTAGGCCCACGATCACCACCAGCGCTAGGATGAAGCCCTGATCTTGATGCTGCTTTCGCTGCAGAATTAGGACTTTTTGTTGCCAGTTTTGTAGTGGCATTGTGCACTCGTAATCGAGCGGCAGGAGTGCGTAACTTGCTTATTGCTTTGCGCCTTTGATTGTATTGTATATATTTATAGCATTGCAGGATTTAGCTCCAGGCGCACGTCATTGCTCCTGATTGGGTGATGCTAATCGTTGCTTTTGTATTTCCTGCTGTCGAAGATGCGGACAGGCACTTTACGTCTGCAGGAACGGCGTCCAAGGTTGGTGTGGCCAGAGTGACATCGGTTGTGGCGCTTCCGTTGCATGTTCCGGTAACCACGATTCCACTTGTCCCAACAGAGGGGCCCTGGTCGAATTTGGTGACTTGACCTACGGCGCATTCCTTTGCTAGGCCAACGAGCTCGCCCACCTTGGCCGAAGCTGCGGCTCTATTGCGAACCCCCAAAAACTGAGGAATCGCAACGGCCGAAAGAATGCCGATGATCGCCACCACGATCATCAGTTCGATCAGGGTGAAGCCCTTAGCTAGGCCATTGCGGCCTTTCTTGGCGAGCAGGCGGTTGAGCAGAAGCTTCTGCTGTATCAGGCGCGTGGAGCTGGTCATCGGGTCCATGGGTTGGATGCATGCAGCATCGCCTCTCGTGTCTTGCCCGGTCCATGGGGATCTGCTGAGATGTTTCTGAGAGTTTGCTGAGAGTCGTTTCTGGCCCGTCCCTCGCTACGGCTCTGGTTTCAGTCCACCTCGCTGCTGGCGGTGCTGGCCGGCTACGGCCTGTTGCTGGCGGCCAATTGGCAGCTGCTGCAATGGCGCCGTTTGCAGGCCCACCAGAGCCAGGCTCAGTCTGCCTATGACGCCTTCAGCTTCCTGGAAGGAGCCGGCGCTTCCGCCCAGCAGTTGCGGCTGCGTCTGGCCGACTATTCGTCCTCCGAGCTGTTGCACTGGCTGGAGCCCCAGCCGCTGCCCCGCGCACCGGGCCGGCAGGATCAGGCCCCACGGGTGATGCCGGTGGGCTCGGCGTTTGTGGGCTTGGCCCAAAACCGCCCGTTGCTGCAGCTACTGGAGCGGCAGCAACTACAGGGTGAGTCGGATTTCGCGCCGCGCTGCGTGGAGCAGGGGGCGGCTGAGTTCTGCATCAGCAGCCAAACCCTCTGGCTGGCGGGCAAGCCCTGGCGGTTGTTCACCGTGCAAAACATCAGCACCCAGCTTGCTCAGGAACGCACCCTCTTTCTGCTGTTAATCGCCGGTGCGGGCGGAGCGGCCCTGTTCACCAGTGCTCTGTTGCGGCGGGTGATCGCCCGGGGCCTACGGCCGCTGGAACAGCTGCAGCACAGCATGGATTTGATCACCTCCCGCACCTTCACCGAGAGCCGCCTCAGCCTCGACGATCAACCGCCCGAGCTACAGCCCATCGCCACCGCTTTTAACAGCCTGCTCGATCGGCTCTCCAGCTCCTGGGAGCATCACAAGACGTTTGTGAATGCGGTGTCCCACGAACTGCGCACGCCAATCACCCTGATCGGTGGCTATGCCAGTCGGCTCCAGCGGCGGGTGGCGAACCTCAGCTCAGATCAGGTGGAACAGTTGGCCCTCATTCGCGAGGAATCACTCCGCATGGGACGGCTGGTGAGTGACCTGCTCGAAATCGCCCGCAACGACAGCGGCACGCTCAAGGTGGCCCAAGAGCCGTTGGACGCTGCGGTGGTGCTGGTTGAGGCCTATCAACGCTTGTCTGGGGCGATGCGGGGTCGGCTGCGCTGCCACAATTCAGCCCAGCCGATCAGCGCCATCGGCGATTCCGAACGGCTGATTCAATGCCTCAGCAATCTGATTGAAAACGCGAGCAAATATGCCCCACCGGATGCACGGATTGAACTGAGCGTGTCGTGCCCAGCCGATCAGGTGATCTTCCACGTGCGCGACCACGGCCCGGGCGTGCCGGAAGAGGAGCGCCAGCAGATCTTTGAGCGTTTCGTGCGCGGCCGCGGTGCCCCTGCCGGCCCCCCAGCCGGGAGTGGCAT
>JBIIQK010000077.1:0-7213 GCA_044342135.1 Cyanobium sp. | reverse complement strand
CGGGGCCTCACCCGGCATCTGGCCATCAGCGCCGCCAGCCGCCATCCAACGCTGGCTGGAGGCCTCGAGCCTGGGCCAGGGCATTCAGCCCCTCTAGGGCCGGCGGAACACGTACAGCAGCGCCGCCAGCTGGAGGGGCAACAGGGCTGCCATCAGGGCCAAGGGATGCAGGCCATCGCGGGGAATACTGGCGGCTGAAGCAAAACTGATGCCCCCGGCAAGGGCCAACACAACAACGAGGGTCAGTCGTTGGGCAGGCGACTCAGAACCAGTCTTTCTCAGCATCGAGATACTCGGCTCGAAATTCGTCGTTTGACTTGGTGAGATAGATGATTCCCTCAATAATGCCAATCACCTGAAAAATGAAATAACCCACTCCGCAAGTTAACAGCGACACCACCAACATGATGATGGCCGGCTTGTTGTACCCCAGCACAAACTTGTGCACGCCGAAGGCACCCAGAAAGATGCCGGTGAGCCCCGCCGCCAGCTTCTTGTTGCTGATTTCGGTGTCAGAAAGCGTTGACATCGGCCGATCAGACCCAGGGATTCTGTTCTGCTTCTAGCTCGGCAACCCAGGCCCGCCAATGGGATCGTTGCCATTTGCCGAGGGCCGAGGGGGCCAGCTCGGGACACAACAGCCAGCCCCGGGGGCGCTCGGCGGGAGCCCAGCCCTCACACAGGGCTTCCAGGGCGGCCTGCAGCTGGGGCCAGGGTGGCGAACCAGGAGAAGGCCGCACCAGGGCCACCAGCCGCTGGCCCCAGTCGGGATCGTCCACCGCCAGCAGCAGCAGGGCCTGCAAAGGCAGCCCTGCCGCGTGTACCAGCGCCCGCAGCTGCTCCTCTAGCCGCTCGGGGAACACGGTTTCCCCACCGCTGTGAATGGCCCCATCGAGCCGGCCCAGCACCTCCAGACCCGCCGGTCCCATCCGGCCGGCATCGCCGCTGCACCACCAGCCGTCAGCCGTACGGGGCAGGGCCTGGAACTGGCCGTTCTCCAGCCAACCCGGGCTGAGCCGCCCGCAGCGCACCGCCACCGCCCCGCTGGGAGCCTCCAGCCGCAGCTCCACATCGTCGAGGGGGCCGCCGCAGCCCGCCACGCCGGCCAGAAAGCGCTCGGGGGGCAGGGCGCACACCATGGCGGCCGTTTCGGTGGCGCCGTAGCAAGGGGCCAGCCGCAGCCCCGCCTGGCGCGCGCGCGCGGCGAGCTGGGGTGGCAGCGGCGCCCCACCCACCCAGACCACCGTCAGCTGCTGCAGCCAGGCCAGGCCCTCCGGACTCGCCATCAAGCGCTGCAGCTGGGTGGGCACCAGCGACAGCAGGGCCGGACGGCTGGAATCCAGGGGCGCCGCGGCCGCCAACTGGGCCGGATCCCGCATCCAGGCCGGATCGAGGCGCCGATGGGCGGCCCCCCACTGCTGGGCCCGCACCCAGGGCAACAGGCCGCTGACGTGGTGCAGCGGCAGGGGGTTCAGATGGAGGCACGCCGCCGGATCGAGCCCCAGCTGCCCCAGCCACTGGCCCGTGGCCGTGGCCGAGGCCTGCAGATGGGCCAGGGGCTGGAGACACCAGCGGCGCCCCCCACTGCTGCCGCCGCTGCCCAGCACCACCCCGGGGCCCCACTGCCGCTGCAGGGGATCGAGCCCCCCAGCACCCAGCGCCGCCGCCAGCGCCTCCTGA
The DNA here is from genome assembly GCA_044342135.1 of Cyanobium sp. Taxonomy (GTDB): domain Bacteria; phylum Cyanobacteriota; class Cyanobacteriia; order PCC-6307; family Cyanobiaceae; genus Cyanobium_A. The sequence continues at coordinate 5,533 of JBIIQK010000077.1, read as the reverse complement.
TCTTGGCGGGCAGGGCCGGCCAGGGCCACGACCTGGCCGGCAGCCCAAAGCTGGTGGAGCTGCTCGGGCGTCATGGGAGGGGGTCTGCGGCGAACGGCACGGCGGCGGCCCACACGGTTTCGGGATCGGCACTGGCCAGGCCCCCGGGCGCCTGCCAGCCCGGCGCCAGCCCGGGGGCCACGGGCGTGGGGCCCTCGGCCTGCAGGGCGGCCAGGTGCTCCAACCAAAGGCGACCGATGCCGGTTTCAAAGGCGGTGCTGAGCATCAGCCGCGGCGTGCCCTGCTCCAGGGCCGCCAACAGCGGCCGGGGGTCTCCCTCCTGGCTGGGCCGGCGCACCTGCCAGCCGGGCCAGCCCTGACGCAGGGCGGGCTGGCGCTGCAGCGATTCATCGAGGGCCACCGGCACCCGCTGGGCCAGGGCCGCCAGGCCGACCTGATCGGCAGGATCGAGGGGCTGCTCCAGCCACTGCAGCCGCGGCTCGCGCGCCAGCCGCTCGGCCCAGGCAGCCGCCGTAGCCCGATCCCAGCCGCCATTCGCATCCAGGCGCAACCGCGCCGCCGCCGGCAGGCGCTGGAGCAGCTGCTCCAGCAGCGCACGCTCGAGGGAATCGGCAACCACGGCCACCTTCCACTTGAACGCGGGTGCCGGACCGGTGCGAGCGAGGGCCTCCAACACCGCCGGCCCCGCCGGCAGCAACCGGGCCGAAGCCGGGGCAGCCCGCCAGCGGCGCCGCGGCAGGCCATCGAGCTCGGCCAGGGCGGCCCCCAGGGCAAAGGCAAGGGCCGCTGGCAGGCCGCCGGCCGCCAGATCAGCCTCCAGGGCGCCGCGGGGAGGGGCGGATCCCAGGGCCTCGATCGCCGCCGCCAGGGGCTCCAGCTGGCCATCCAGAGGGGCCGCCTCACCCCAGCCCACCGCCCCCTGCCCCCCCTGGGCCCGCAGCAGCCAGCCGCGCCGCTCGCGCACCGTGCCCGCCGCCGTGGCCAGGGGCTGGGGCAGGGCAAAGCCAAAGGGCCGCCACTGCAGGCGGATCAGACCGGCCACCAGCGCCCCAGGGCCAGGCCCAACGCCAGACCCAAACCGTTGAGCGCCTGGAAGCGCAGGGCCAGAAACTTGCTGCCGCTGATCCGCCCAGCCTCATGGTGGTGCTCGCGCAGCAGCCGGATCAGGCGTCGGGCCGGCGGCAGGCCCGCGATCCCCAGCAGGGCCGTGAGGGGCCACCGCTGGGTGACGGGCCCCACCAGCACGGGCGCCCACTGACAGGCGAGGGTGCCTGCCACAAACCAGGGCACCAGCGCCGCCGCCGTACCCGTCCCCAGCTGCACCACCGGCGATCGCTTGCCGTTGGCCGCGTCCTCCTCCACCTGGTGGAAATGGGAGCAGAACAGCACCAGGGTGGTGGCCAGGGCGGGGCCACTGCCCAGCATCAGGGCCGTGCGCCAGGGCACCACGGCCCCAGGCGCCGCAGGGGCCAGGGCCAGCAGGCCCGCGGCGGTGGCCAGGGGGCCGAAGGCCAGCCAGCACAGGGGTTCTCCCAGGCCCTGGTAGCCCAGGCGGAACGGGGGACCCTGGTACAGGTAGCCCAGGCCGCAGCAGCCGAGCACCAGGGCCAGCACCAGCGGCGAGCTGCGCCAGGCCACCAGGGCCATCAGCGCCAGGCCCAACAGCAGGCAGCCATTGGCCAGCCAGGCCACCCGGTCGCGGCGGCCGGTGAGGTTCACCAGCGAATGGGGCTTGCCATGGGTATCGACGCCGGTGTCGGCATCAAACACATCGTTGGCCAGGTTTTCCCAGGCCAGCAGCAGCACCGCCGCCAGCAGGAACAGCAGCAGCTGCTCGAGGCGCACGGGCTCGGCCCGGCCAAAGCGCCAGCCGGCGGCCAGCAGCACCGGCATCACCGCCACCGCATACATGGGCCATTTGATCGCCGCCTTCCAGAGCCGGCGGCGGTCGGCGGGAGGGGCCCCATCGGAGGGAGCACCCGGGTTGCTGGCGTAACGGCTTGCGACGACCTTGGGCACGGGCATGGGGGCCGCAGACGGCAGCCACTGCAGGGCCCATACATTTGAGCAGCTCTTCGACGCGGCCCCGGCCCCTTCTGGTGCAGGCCTCCCATTCCTTCACCGATTCCTCGGGTGATTCGTTCACCGACCTGCTGGCCGTCGCCAATGGCCAGGCCCGCCAGGTGGAGGAGGACGGCGTGCTGAGCCTGGCGCTGCCCCTGGCCGGGGGCGACCCGATGCTGCTGCTGCCCCAGCTCGAACCCGCCGGGGGCGACGGCTTCCGCTTTCTCTGGGACGGGGCTCCAGGGCTGTGCCTGGCCGCGGCCGGCCGCACCAACAGCCTGGAGCTGAGCGGCCCCAGACGCTTCGAGCTGGCCCAACGCTTTGCCAGTGCCAGCCTCAGCCGCCTGACCACCGCTCCCCAGGGCCCACCCCTGGCCCGCCCCCGGGTGCTGCTGGCCTTCGCCTTCTTCGATGCGCCCCTGCAGAGCGAACCGGATGGGGTACCGGGCGTGCAGGCCGTGCTGCCCCGCTGGCAACTCAGCCGTCAGGGCCAGCATTGCTGGCTGCGGCTACAGCGCCCCCTCGGCGGCGAGGTGACGCCCCGGCAGCTGGCTGAAGAGCTCTGGGAACAGGCCCGCCGCCTGGAGCGGCTGGTGCCGGATCCGGGCTCGGCCGATCGGCCACCAACCAACCGGGTGGGCCTGCGCTGGAGCTCCAGCTGGCAGGAGCGTTACCGCTCCGCCGTGGAGGAGGCCCTGGCCCGGGTCGGCCGAGGGGAACTGGAAAAGGTGGTGCTGGCCGTGCGCCAGGAGCTCCGCCTTGACGCCGCCCCCGACCCCCTAGAGCTGCTGGCCCCCCTTAGGCGCCACCAGAGCGGCAGCTGCCGCTTCCTGTGGCAGCAGCGCCAGGGAGCCGCCCTGATCGGAGCATCGCCCGAACGACTGCTCACGGTGCGGCAGGGCCAGCTGCGCAGCGATGCCCTGGCCGGCACCGCCCCAGCGGGAGAGCAAGCCACGGCCCTGCTGCTCTCCAGCAAGGATCGCCACGAACACGAGCTGGTGGTGGACACCATCACCGCTGTGCTGGCCCAGGCGGGCCTCAGTCCCCGCCGGCCCCGCCACCCGCGCCTGGCGCGCCATGGCCAGCTGGTGCACCTGCACACCCCGATCACGGCGGCCCTGGGGACCCAGCAACCCCTCGGCATTGCTGCGGCCCTCCATCCCACCCCTGCCGTCGCCGGACTGCCCCGGCGCGAGGCCATGGCCTGGCTGCGCAGCCTGGAACCCTTTGAACGGGGCCACTACGCCGCGCCGATCGGCTGGATCGACAGCGCCGGCGACGCCGACCTGCGGGTGGCCATCCGCAGCGGCACCCTGCGGGGTGATCGGCTCGAACTCACCGCCGGGGCGGGCCTGGTGCGGGGCTCCACGGTGGAGCGGGAGCTGCAGGAGGTGGCCCTCAAGCTGGGTGTGCTGCAGCAGCAGCTCAACCTGCCGGCTCAGCTGCGCAGCAACCGCTCCATCGTCTGATCCGCCAGGGGAATCCCCCCCAACCGCTCCACCTCGCACACACCGGTGGGGCTGGTGACGTTGATCTCACTGAGCCGGCCATCGATCACGTCGATGCCCACGAAGAACAGCCCTTCGGCCTTGAGCGCCGGTGCCAGCTCGGCGCAGATGGCCCGTTCCGCCCCAGTCAGGTCGGTGGCCTCGGGAGAGCCACCCACCGCCAGGTTGCTGCGGAATTCACCGCCGGTGGGCTTGCGGTTCACCGCGCCCAGGGGCTCCCCATCCACCAGCAGGATCCGCTTGTCGCCGGCGCTCACCCCCGGCAGAAAGGCCTGCACCATCACCGGCAGTTGCTCCTGGCCCGTCACCAGCTCCAGCAGGGCCCGCAGGCCGGGGGTGGCGGCGGAGGCAAACACAACCCCCTGGCCGGCCCGACCGCCCAGGGGTTTGAGCACCACCTCCCGATGCTCGGCGGTGAAGGCGGCCAGGGCCTCCACCCGACTGGCCACCAGGGTGGGGGCCATCAGATGGCTCCAGCTCAGGGAACTCAGTTTTTCGTTCCAGGCCCGCAGGGCGGCCGGGCGATTCAGCACCCGCACGCCCTGGCGCTCGGCCAGCTCCAGCAGGTGGGTGGCATAGAGGTAGGCCTCATCCAGCGGCGGGTCCTTGCGCATCCACACCCGCGGGAAGGCGGTGAGGGGCAACCGCTGGGGCGCTCCCAGGGCATACCAGGGCTCAGCGCCCAGGGACTGGGACTCCGGCCGCGGCTCGAGGGGCTGGGCCACGGCCCAGGCGCTGTGGCCACCGGGGGCATCCGCCGCGGAGAGGTCGGCCATCGTGCACACCCACACCTGCTCCCCAGCGCGCTGGGCCGCCTGCATCAACGCGACGCTGGAGTCCTTGGCCGGGTTGAGCCCCGCGATCGGATCGATCACGAACAGTTGGGAGGCCACCGCTCAGCTCGCCAGCAGGAGGTCGAGCTGGCCGGAGCGCTCGAGGGCATGCAGGTCGTCGCACCCCCCCACGTGCTGGCCGTTGATGAACGTCTGGGGCACGCTGCGCCGCCCACCACTCTTGGCGGCCATCTCGGCACGGGCGGGCTCATCGCCATCAATGGCGAATTCGGTGTAGGCCACGCCCTTGCGGTCGAGCAGGGCCTTGGCCCGAACGCAGAACGGACAGGCTCGCCAGGTGTAGATCTCAACGGTGGCGGCCATCAGCGTCCTCTCCCACGGGTGGGCGGATCTTAAGCAGCGCAGACCGAGGCCCAGGACCGACCACTCCACGCCGCAGACCTGTCATGGGGGCGACGCCATTGAGTACGGTCAAACCCCGACCAGCCCGTCCCACCGTGACCGCCGCCAGCACCCCTGCTGCCGTCCCGCTCGACCTCACCGACTTCAAGCGCGACCTCTCCGAGCTCACTGACCGCCTGGGCCATGCCCAGGACTGTCTTTGACGTCCCTGCCCTGAAAGCACGGCAACAGGACCTCGAACAGCTGGCCTCCCAGCCCGACTTCTGGGACGACCAGAAGCAGGCCCAGGCCAAGATGCGCCAGCTCGACGAGGTGAAGGCCCAGCTCGAACAGCTGGACCAGTGGCAGGCGGCCGTGGCCGATGGCGAAGCCACCCTCGAGCTCTACGGCCTGGAGCCCGACGACGAGCTGCTGGCCGAATCGAACGCAGCGCTGCAGACGTTGCGCGCCGATCTGGATCGCTGGGAGCTCGAGCGTCTGCTGAGCGGCCCCTACGACAAGGAGGGCGCCGTGATCTCGATCAACGCCGGCGCCGGCGGCACCGACGCCCAGGACTGGGCGCTGATGCTGATGCGCATGTACACGCGCTGGGCGGAAGACCACGGCATGAAGGTGACCGTGGACGAGCTCAGCGAGGGCGAGGAAGCGGGCATCAAAAGCTGCACGATCGAGATCGAGGGCCGCTACACCTACGGCTACCTGCGCAACGAGAAGGGCACCCACCGGCTGGTGCGCATCTCGCCGTTCAACGCCAACGACAAGCGC
>JBIIQK010000076.1:0-7253 GCA_044342135.1 Cyanobium sp. | reverse complement strand
CGCCAACGCCGGCAGGTTGTGGCGCCAGTGCCCCACTGAGGCGCCGAACCCGTGGATCAGCAGCACCTTGGTGGGGTTGGTGGGGTCGCCGGCCTCCAGCAGGTGAATCCTGTGGTCTTGCCAGCTCCAGGGGGTGGGGGTAATCAGACCGCGGCCGTCTGGTTGGCCAGCAGCGACTTGAGCTTGGCCAGCTCACCGGCCCAGCGGGGATCGGGGGCTTCGCTGTCGACGTTGTCGGCATGCACCACCTTGTTGACCGCCTTACGGGCGGGGGTGGGGGCGCTGCCATTGCGGCGCTCCGCCGGCGCTGCCGAGCGGCTCTCCTTGCGTTCGGAGACCTCGATCCGCAGGGCATTGCCGCCGAAGTCCTTGCCGTTGAGCTGCTCGATCACGGTGTCGGCCAGCTTCTGGTCGTCCACGTTGGCGAAGCCGAAGCCGCGGCAGGCGCCGGTGTCGCGGTCGTTGACGGCCTTGAAGCGCACCCCTTCGCCCACGGCGCTGAACAGAGCCTCAAGCTCTTTGGCATCAAAGGTCTGCGGCAGGTTGCCGACGTAGAGGCGAATGCTCATGGGGAAGGGGTGGGAAAACTTTCTGCAGGCGAGGAGAAGCCTCTCGAAGCGCCTTTGCATCAGAAAGTTAATCACGTCGCCCGCCTGGTTCCCCGCCGCCCTTCTGCCGCCACCAGCGTTCTGCTGCGTTCAGGGCCAGGGCCGCTGCGTCGGGTTCCCCGTCGCCGGGCAGCCGGCCGAAGGCGCGCTCCAGGGTGAGGTGATCGAGCAGGCGGCCCAGGTCGGGGCCGGCGGGGATGGCCAGGTGCTGCTGGAGGCTGCGGCCATCCAGGGGTGGGCGGGGGTGCAGCAGGGGGTCGTCGGGGTTGCGCCAGCGCGCCAGCAGGGGCAGGTGGGGCTCCGGGACCAACAGCAGCAGGGCCGGCAGATCGGCCTCCAGCTCCCGGTGCAGGGCCAGGCTGCTGACCTCCCCCAGGGCGCCCCAGCCCCCCACCTGCGCCAGCTGGCCCTGCCAGTGGCGCAGGGCCCGGCAGCGCTGCTGCAGGCGCCGGCTGCTGCGCAGCCCAGCCAGGGCCTGGGCGGGCAGCAGGGCGCTCAGCCGGGCCAGGGGCAGGGCCCAGGCGGTTTCGGCGGCATCCAGCCCCCGTTGCTGGGCCCGATCGAGGTGGAGGCCTGCCAGCACGGAGCCCGCGCTGGCGTCGGCGCCCCAGCCCTGCAGCAGTCCGCAGGCCAGGGCCAGCCCCAGGCCCTGTTCGCCATTCGGGGCGGTGGCGAGTTTCTCGAGTTCCGCCAGCACCCGCTCTCCTGCCACCTGGGTGAGCAGGCCCCCATGGCGCTCGATCCAGCCCCGGCTGGTGGGCTCCAGGGCGAAGTCGAGGCCGCAGGCCAGGCGGATGCCGCGCAGCAGCCGCAGGGGATCGGCCAGCAGGTTCGCCTCGCTCACCGCCACCAGCTCCCGGCGCCCCAGGTGGGTGAGGCCGCCGGTGGGATCCACCAGGGTGCGGGGGCTCTCGCCGTTGCTGGTCAGCGGCAGGGCGATGGCATTGACGGTGTAATCGCGCCGGCCCAGGTCGGCCTCCAGGCTGGCGCCATCGAGGCGGGCCAGGTCGATGGTCCAGCACCCCATCACCAGCCGGGCGATGCCGTGGGCCGCATCCAGCACCACGCAGGTGCCGCCATGGTTGCGGGCCAGCTGGCGGGTCAGGGCGATGGCGTCTCCAGCCACCACCAGATCGAGGTCGGGCTGGGGTTCCAAGCGGCCCAGCAGACCATCCCGCACGGCACCGCCCACCAGGGCCGTGCCCGGCGGCAGGGCCTCCAGCGGCAGCGGCCAGGGTTCGGCCTGCAGCCGTTGCCACAGCTCCTCGGCCACCTCCCCGGCGGGGCGGTCGCCCGTCACAATGGGCTCCTGGCTCGGCCTGGGCAGCATGTGCATCTGCGTGGATTGCCACTGGGTCGACCGCTGTCAGGCCTACCACGCGGTGGAGCGCCAGCACGGTGTGCCCCATCTCTCCTCCCATCCCGACATGACCCCCCTGGAGCCCCGCATCCACGTGCAGGTGCAGGACCTGCCCGGAGGCGGCGTGGGGGTGGAATGGGACGTGCGGGCCTGCGGCAGTTTTCAGCGGGATGGGGGGCGCTGGCAGCGGCTCTGCCCCGGTGTCGCCCTGCCCCGATGAGCCCAGGGAGGTGGTGGTGATGGGCGTGGTTCTGGCCCTGCACAGCTCCAGTGACGTGCTTGGGGTTGGCGTGCGCTGGCTCGCCGACTCAGGCCCGGCGGAGGCCTCCAGTGCCGTGCGGGCGTTTCCGCTGGGTCGGGGTCTCTCCAACCACCTGCTCAGCTGCATCGAGCAGTTGTTGCCCGCCGACCAGTGGCCCCAGCTCACCCGCCTGGCCGTGGCCACCGGGCCGGGGGGCTTCACCGGCACCCGGCTCACCGTGGTGCTGGCCCGCACCCTGGCCCAGCAGCTCCAGTTGCCCCTCGATGGGGTGTCCAGCTTTCTGCTGGCAGCCCGGCGCCTTGGGATCCAGGAGCCCACCTGGCTGGTGCAGGAGTTGCCCCGGCGCGGGGTGGTGGCCGGTCTGTATGGCCCCGCCGGGGCCGGGGGCACCCTCACCGAGTTGGAGATGCCGCGGTTGTTTGGCCCGGGTGTGGCCCTGCCGCCAGGTCCCCAGCACGCCGCCGCTGCCCTGCTTCCCGACGACGTGGACCAGTTGCTGGAGCTCAGCCTGCTCGCCCATGCCCAGGGCCTGGCGGCCCCCTGGCAGCCCGTGTTGCCCCTCTATCCCACTTCGCCGGTGGCCGGACGCTGATGACGGTCACGCCCGGCCGGCCCCCCAGCCAGCGCCGCCGTCGCCGTCGTCGCCAGGCCCGGCGGCCTCCGCTGGGGCTTCGGGGGGTGGGGGCGTTGCTGCTGGCCGGAGGGCTGCTCTGGCTGTCCCGGGGCTGGTGGTGGCCGGGGCCCCCCCCGCCCCAGATGATCCTGGTGCTGGGGGGGGATGTGGCCCGGGAGCAGCGGGCGGCCGACCTGGCGGCCCGCCAAGGGCTGCCCGTGGTGGTGAGTGGCGGCAGCAATCCGGAGTACGCCCACTGGCTGTTCGAGCAGCGCCAGGGGCTGCCTCCCCACCAGGTGCAGCTGGATTACCGCGCCCGCGACACCCTCTCCAACTTCACCTCCCTGGTGGATGACCTGCGCCGGGCCCGCATCCGCCACGCCCTGCTGGTGACCAGCAGCGATCACATGGATCGGGCCCTGCTGGTGGGCCGGATCGTGGCGGGTAGTCGCGGCATCCACCTCACTCCGGTCCCGGTGCCCTGCGCCGATCGCTGCCAGCCCGAGGGCCGGCGCAAGATCTGGGGAGACGGGGCCCGGGCGGCCCTGTGGGTGGTGAGCGGTCGCGATCTCAGGGGCTGGGCGGCAGCGCACCTGGGTCCCTGGCTGGCCCCAGCTGACGGCCGCTGATCAACCCCTGATCCAGCAGGGCATTGATCTGGGCCTGGCAGGCCGCGGTGGCCGCGTCCAGGTCAGGACGGCGCCGGGAGGCGGGGGGTGGGATCGGCGTGCCGATGCGGATGTGAATGGGCACCAACCGGGCACCCTGTTGGCCCGGGCCGAGGGCCCGGTGGCTGTTGATGATCGCCACCGGCAGCAGGGGCACGCCGGCCCGCGCCGCCAGCAGGGCTGCACCGGCCTGGGGGTCGTTGACCCGGCCATTGCTCTGGCGGGTGCCGTCGATGAACACGCCCGTGGCCCAGCCCTCCAGCAGCCGGTCGGTGGCGGTGCGGATCGCCTCCCGGTCGCTGGCGCCCCTGGAGACCGGATAGGCGCCACAGGCCCGGATGATTGGCCCCAGGATCGGCACCCGGAACAGTTCGGCCTTGGCCATGAACGCCACCGGTCGGCCCAGGGCATGGCCCAGCAGGGGCGGGTCCAGGTGGGAGCCATGGTTGGCCACCACCACCAGGGCGCCCTCCATCGGCACGTTGGCGTTGCCGGCGGTGCGGCCCCGGAACAGCAGCCGATACACCGGGAACACCAGCAAATAGCTGATCAGCCGGTAAGTGAGGCTGGGTCGGGGCGTGCGGATCAGGGCCGGCGGGTCGGCGGGTCGCCGCCGCCGCAGCACCCGTTTGACGGCGGCGACTGGGCGGCTCACGGGCCGGTTCACAGCCCGAGGTCGGCGGCGCTGCCGATCTGGGCGGTGGTGATGCCGTCACAGCTGCGCTTGATCAGGCCGCTGAGCACGGCCCCAGGGCCGATTTCCACAGCGGTGGTGATCCCCAGGGCGTTGAACTGATCCATGGTTTCGCGCCAGCGCACCCCGGTGGTCATCTGGTGGATCAGGCGGGCCTTGAGGGCTGCTCCGCTGGTTTCCGGCGTGGGGTCGGTGTTGCTGAGCACGGGGATCGCCGCGTCGGCGAAGGGCACCGTCTCCAGTTCGGCGGCAAAGGCTTCGGCCGCTGCCGCCATGAAGGGCGAGTGGAAGGCGCCACTCACCGCCAGGGGAATGGCCCGTTTGCAGGTGAGTTGGCTGCTCACGGCGGCCACCGCCTCCGGCGCGCCGGAGAGCACCACCTGGGCGCTGCTGTTGTCGTTGGCGATCACCACCCCTTCGCTGGCGGCCACCAGGGCCTCCAGCTCGCCCCGGTCGAAGCCCATCACGGCAGTCATGGCGCCACCGCCGGCGGCGGCCATCAAGGTGCTGCGGGTTTGCATCAGCGCCAGGCCGGTGGCGAAGTCGAACACCCCGGCCACGTGCAGGGCCACCAGCTCACCGAGGCTGTGGCCGGCCACCACCTGGGCCGTGCGCCCCTGGGCCTGGAGTGCTTCGGCCAGCAGGCTTTCGATCACGAACAGGGCCGGCTGGGTGTTGCGGGTGTCGTTGAGGTCGGCGAGTTCGCCCGCCGCACTGCCGCCGCAGATGGCCAGCAGATCCCGCCCCAGCAGGTCCGAGGCCTGCGCAAAGCGCTGCCGGGCGCCGGGCAGGTCCAGCACGGCCTCGGCCATGCCCACTTTCTGTGAGCCCTGGCCAGGAAACACCCAGGCAATGCCCATGCTGCCGCCTCTGAGGAAGTGGCTGGAGATTAGGGCTCGGTGGCTTCAGCCCTTCAAGGCGGCGCTTGCCGGCCCGCCCCAGCGCAGCAGGGCAGCCCCCCAGCTCAGGCCGGCGCCAAAACCACTGCTGGCCAGGAGATGGCCGGGCTGCACCCGGCCGTCTTTGACGGCCTCATCCAGCATCAGCGGGATCGTGGCGGCCGAGGTGTTGCCGTACAGGGCCAGATTGCTGAGCACCTGGTCGTGGGGCATGGCGAAGCGATCGGCCACAGCGTCGAGAATGCGCTGGTTGGCCTGGTGCAGCAGCAGCCAGTTGAGCTGATCCGGGGCGGTGCCGGTGGCCTCCAGCAGTTCGCTGAGGATCGCCGGCACCTCCCGCACCGCAAATTTGTAGACCTCCTGGCCGTTCATCTGGATCGGCGCGAAGCCACCCTGCTGGGCGGTCAGGCCCCCCAGCAAGGGGTTGTGGCGGTCCACCTGGGCCAGGGTGAGGCAGCCGTTGCGGCTGCCATCGGAGCGCATGCGGAAGCCCAGCAGGCCGGTGGCGTCCGCGGGGCAGGCCTCCACGGCCACGGCCCCGGCCCCATCGCCGAACAGCACGCAGGTGCTGCGGTCGTCCCAGTCGACCCAGCGGCTCAGCTGGTCGGCGCCGATCACCAGGGCCCTCTTCATGGCACCGCTGCCCAGGTATTGGCCGGCCGTGATCAGGGCAAACAGGAAGCCGCTGCAGGCGGCGGTGAGATCGAAGGCCACGGCCCGGCTGGCCCCCAGGGCACCCTGCACCCGCGGCGCCGTGCCGAACAGGTCGTCGGGGCTGGAGGTGGCCAGCAGGATCAGATCCAGGTCCTCCGCCTTCCAGCCGGCATGGTCCAGGGCGGCCTGGGCGGCCCGGCTGGCCAGGCAGGTGAGCGATTCCTCCGGACCGGCCACCCGGCGGGCCCCGATGCCGGTGCGGGTGCGGATCCAGTCGTCGTTGGTGTCGACCCGCTCGCTCAGCTGCTGGTTGGTGATGCTGGCTGCCGGCACGGCGCTGCCGCAGCCCACCAGGGCCATGCCGCCCAGTCCAGGTGGTGTGTTGACTCCGCCCAGCGACACCGGATTCAGCCCACAGTGGGGTCAGTCAACCACAGCTGTACTGAGGGCATGGAGGTTGGCCATCACGCCATGGCTGGCGGCGGAGTGGGCCAGGCGTAGGGCACTGAGCACCGAGAGGGCTCGGCTGCTGCCATGGCCGATCACGCAGACCCCATCCACACCGAGCAGGAGCGCACCCCCGTGCTCGGCGTGGTCGAGGCGCTTCTTGATGCGGCGCAGGTTGTTGATCAGGAAGGCGGAGCCCACCTTGCCGCGGCGGCCCCGGGGCAACTCCTCCTTGATCACGTCGAGCAGCACGCTGCCCACGCTCTCCAGGAACTTCAGCAGCACGTTGCCCGTGAAGCCGTCGCACACCACCACGTCGAAGTCGCCCGAGAGGATGTCGCGGCCTTCGCAGTTGCCGGCGAAGGTGAAGCGCTGCTCCTCAGCCAGCAGGGGGTAGGTGCGCAGGCAGAGCTCGTTGCCCTTGCACTCCTCTTCGCCGATGTTCACCAGCCCGATGCGGGGGTTGGCCACCTGCAGCACATCGCGGCTGTAGATGTGGCCGAGCAGGGCCCATTGGTGCAGGTAGGCGGGCTTGCAGTCCATGTTGGCGCCCACATCCAGCACCAGCACCTGCTGCTCGGTGTCCTTGGTGGGAAACAGGGCGCCGATGGCCGGGCGATCGATCGTCTTGAGCCGGCCCAGCCGAAAGATGGCCGAGGCCATGACGGCCCCGGAGTTGCCAGCGGAATAGACGGCGGTGGCCTGCCCTTCCTTGACCAGGTCCATGGCCATGTTGATGCTGGCGTCGCGCTTCTTGCGCACCACCGTGGCCTCTTCGTCCATGCCCACCGAGGGGCCACTGGCCACCAGCTGGATCAGGCCCCGGGCCACGGCCTCGTCGAGCTGATCCTGCAGGCCCATTTCGGCCATGGCGGCCTGGAGCGGGGCCTGTTCCGCCACGAATCGCACCCGCAGGGGCAGCAGTTCGACGGCCCGCAGGCAGCCCTCCAGGATCGGGCCCGGCGCGTGGTCGCCGCCCATGCCGTCCACGGCCACCCAGAGGCGATCCGCGTCGTTGATGGGCTTGTCTTCATCGGGCCCGCCCAGG
>JBIIQK010000075.1:0-7357 GCA_044342135.1 Cyanobium sp. | reverse complement strand
CCTGAAGCGCTGGCCCACCGATCCGGCCAGCTGGGAACTGCAATGGCAGCGGAGCCGCCAGGCCCTGCTCGCCGGGCAGTGGGCCACGGCCCAGACCCTGCTGATGGCACCGATCGGCCAGGAGCTGCCCCCGGCCCTGGCTGGCCGTCAGCGCTTTTGGCTGGGGTTCAGCCAATGGCAGCTGGGCCAGCGCACGGCCGCGCGCCGCACCTGGAGCGCGCTGCGGCGCCAGCAGCCCGAGGGCTACTACGGCTGGCGCGCGGCCGTGCGGCTGGGGGAGGGAGATCTCCGCCTCGATCGCGACCGCAACCCCTCCCTGGCCGCCTCCAGCTGGCAGCCCCTGGGGAGCGGCAATGGGGAGCTGGACCGGCTCTGGCGCCTCGACCAATCCCTGGAGGCCTGGGAACACTGGCGTACGGCCCGAACCCAGCCCCCCAGCACCCCGCAGGAGCTGGTGCTGGAGGGCCGGCTGCGCCGGGCCGTCGGCGACCACTGGATCGGCCTGGGCCAGCTCGAGCAGGCGAGCCTGCGCCTCACGCCCCAGCGCTCCGGCCTCCCCCCTGGCCAGTCCTGCCGCCTGGCCCGCCAACTGGCGCGCAGCCTGCAGACCCCCGCCTTCGTGGCAGAGCTGAACCAAGCCGCCAGCGCCGCCGGGATTCCAGCCACCCTGCTGGCCGCCGTGGCCAAGCAGGAATCCCGCTTCAGCCCTGGGGTGCGTTCCCATGCCGGGGCGGTGGGACTGCTGCAGTTGCTGCCCGAAACCGCGGCCGAGCTAGCCGGCGGGGCGCTGCAACCCGGAGACCTCACCGATCCCAGCCGCAATGCCCAGCTGGGCGCCCTGTACCTCGCGCAACTGCTGCGCCAATGGCAGGGCAACCCCGTGCTGATGGCCGCCAGTTACAACGCGGGGCCTGGTGCCGTGGCCGGATGGGTGACTCCCCAGCTGCAGCAGGACCCCGAACTCTGGATCGAAGCGATTCCCTATCCCGAAACCCGGCTGTACGTCAAAAAGGTGCTCGGCAACCTCTGGAGCTTCCAGCAGCAACCACTTCCAGGCTGCTAGAGGGCTCCACCGCTGCTGGCCAACCAGCGGCCCACACCGGCACCGGCCAGCACGAGCGCGCCGAGCACCGCCGCCATCAGCAGGGGGGGAGGGGCCACCCGCACCCGGGCCAGGTCCAGGCGGGCCAGCAACACGGTGGTGCCCAGGATCAGCACGTTGGTCAGCACCTTGAGGTGCAGCAGGTAGAGGCCACCCACCGTGACGATCAACAGACTGATCACCAGGCTCATCACCCGACTGGCGGCCATCAGGCTGGATACGCGCTGCAACAACAGGTCGGGCATCGTGCACACCACCACCACCAGCAGGGCGTGGAGACAGTCCAGCGACCAGAACAGGCTGGACAGCTGGGCCATGCCCGAAGGCACGGAGCCCTGGAGGGGCTGGCTCCATTGCAGTCCTTCGTAGACGGCGATGGCCACCAGCACCAGCAACATCGGCGCCCTCAGGGGCAGCAGCAGCAGACGGAACATCGCCTTCACGGGGGGGCCAGCACCAGGGCAATCGCATCCAGAGGACAACTCGGAATGCACTGCTCGCACACCAGACAGCGTTGCGCATCGAAGTGCAGCTGCCAAGCCGGCTGACGCAGGGCCAGGGCCCCACTGGGGCAAACACTGGAACACAGCCCGCAATCCACGCAGCGCTCACGATCGACGGCGATCTGCCCCGGGGCGCGGTTGAGGCCGAGACCCTGACTCTCGAGCCAGGCCTCCGCCGCCGCCAGCTCGTCGATATCCCCCGAGAGCTCCACCACCATGGTGCCGCTCTGGTTCGGGGCGATCTGGGCCCGCAGAATCTTGGCGGCGATGTCAAAGTCCACGGCCAGCCGATAGGTGATCGGCTGATGCACCGCTTCGCGGGGAAAGTGCAGGGTGAGGCGCCGCTTCACAGAAAGGGCCCAACTGCCTTCCCCAAAACGCTAGCAAGCACTGGCAAAGTGCTGCCATGACCAACCCCTCCCCCACCCCTGGACTGGGCCAGACCGAACGGCTGCTGCTCGTGGTGCTGGCCGCCTTGCTGGCGGCCGGCCTGCTCTGGTTCCGCGGCGGCCTCCACCCTGAGGCCCCCCTGGAGCGGCTGGCCCGCCAGTCCCTTGATCTGCCGGTGGCGCTGGGGAACGGCAAGCCAACGGTGGTGGAGTTCTACGCCGACTGGTGCGAGGCCTGCCGCAGCATGGCGCCAGCAATGGAGACGATCGAGGCCCAACACCGGGGCCAGCTCGATGTGGTGCTGCTCAACGTCGACAACCCGCGCTGGCAACCCGAACTGGAGCGCTATGACGTCAATGGCATTCCGCAGCTGGAGCTGTTCAACGCGGCTGGGGTGGCCGTCGGCCGCTCCATCGGCGCCCGCACCCTCAGCGAACTGCAGGCCCTGACGGGCGCCCTGATCAGCAGCAGCCCACTGCCCGCCTTCGCCGGTGTGGGCGCAGTGAGCAGCCTCGATGCCGGCGAACGCAACACCGCCTCGGCAGGTCCACCAGATGCTGCGACGATGGCAGGACCCCGCAGCCACGGTTGACGTCCGCCATGGATCCCCGTTTCCGCGTCGCCCTGATCGCCGCCACCCCCAACCCCCAGCAGTGCGTGTATGCCGGCATGCACCAGGACTACAGCGAGGGGTTTGTGGCCGCGGACGCCCCCAACTGGCCCGACGAAGCCAAGGCGGGAGAGATTTGCGTCAAGCGGCTATTGGCCGGGGAGCGGGGCCACTACGGCCCCCTGGAGCACGCCCAGATCGTGCTGAACGTGGGTTGGTTTCCCCACTCGGTGATGCAGCAGGCCCGCACCCACCGGGTGGGGGTGAGCTTTGACGTGCAATCCATGCGCTACACAGGCGATCGCATCTGCAAGGCGGCCAACGGCGAGTTGGAACTCGAAGAGGTGTTCTATCTCCGGCCCATCGGCAGCTACAGCGACCGACAAGGCAAGAAATACGCCTACACCGACGAGCAGCGGGCCGTGGATCTGGATCTCTGCCGGGCGGCGGCGGAGCGCTACCGCGACCTCCTGGCGGCCGGTTTTGCCGAGGAGCACGCCCGCGGCATCCTGCCCTTCGACTATCGCCAGCACTTCGTGGTGAGCTTCACCCTGCGGGCCTTCCTGCACTTCCTCGACCTGCGGGCCAAGCTCGATGCCCAGCAGGAAATCCGCGAGCTCTGCGACCTGATGTGGCCCCACCTCCAAACGTGGACACCCCAATTCGCCGACTGGTACGAAAAAAGCCGGCTGCATAAGGCCAGGCTGGCGCCTTAGCGCCTTAAATACGGGCCAGGGTGACGCGCTCGGGCTGGTGCTGGTACTTGCCAGCCCGATCCTGATAGGTGGTTTCGCAGGGGTCTCCCTCGAAAAAGAGCAGCTGGCAGATGCCCTCGTTGGCGTAGATCCGGCAGTCGGCTCCGGACGAATTGCTGAATTCCAGGGTGAGGTGGCCCTCCCAGCTGGCTTCAGCGGGTGTGGTGTTCACGATGATGCCGAGCCGGGCGTAGGTGCTCTTGCCCAGGCAGATGACCGTGATATTGGCCGGCACCTTCATCTTCTCGAGTGCCACTCCCAGGCCATAGGAGTGGGCCGGCAGAATGAAATAGGCGCCATCGTCATCCTCGTGCAGGGGCGCCGGCTCGAGATTGGCGGGATTGAACCGCTTGGGATTCATCACCGTGCCGGGCACGTGGCGGAAGATCAGAAATTCCTTGGCTGAGAGGCGCAGGTCATAGCCATAGGAGGAGCAGCCGTAACTGAGCACCGGCGACCCGGCATTGTCCGGATCGAGGTGGCGCACCAGGCTCGATTGGAAGGGCTGGAGCATTCCTGCTGCAGCCTGCTCATTGATCCAGCGATCGTTCTTGAGCATCAGAGACCTCGACGCAGCTGGGTGACCTGGTCCGCCATGGCCATCAACTCCGTGGCCATGGCTGGGCCCGTCAGGATGACATCCAGATGGGCCGGCCGGCGCTCCAGGAC
The DNA here is from genome assembly GCA_044342135.1 of Cyanobium sp. Taxonomy (GTDB): domain Bacteria; phylum Cyanobacteriota; class Cyanobacteriia; order PCC-6307; family Cyanobiaceae; genus Cyanobium_A. The sequence goes on along the minus strand of JBIIQK010000075.1, from coordinate 3,328 downwards.
GCCCAGCACCTCAGCCTTCTCGATGTAGCCCAGCTCCACCGCCAAGCCCAGCTCATCGAGCACCATCAGATCCACCGCCCCACTCAGCAACTGTTCACGGCTGAAGGCCCACACCTGGCGCACCGCCTCCACCGCCTCCGGATCCTGGTCGGCGGCCAGCTCCGACAGACAAGCGGGTACGCCGGGCCGCAGCCACTGCAGGCGCCCGCACAGCCAGAGGCTGCTCTCGAGCCCCTGATCCACGCCACCCTTCAGGAACTGGCTGACCAACACCCGGCTGCCCAGGCCGGCAGTACGCAGGGCCTGACTCAACACCGCCCCGAAGCTGCCCCGGAAGGGAGCGGTGTGGATCTGAAGCAGGCCCTCCTGCTGGGCCACCAGACGCAGCAGCGGCGCCGGCGACGCCACGCCCAGCGGACGATGGCCGGGACGCTGGGGATGGCGTTGGGCCCAGGGGGCCGCGGCACCAGCTGGTCCCGCACCAGAAGAGCCAGCTCCGGATCCGGAGGTGAGGCCTGGGACGGGCAAGCTGGCGGTCATTCACACCCTCGAAGAAAGGTCCTGCAGGGAGAACCCTGGGAGCAAAGCCGCTGGACGACCTCGCGAAGCTGAATGTAGCGGGATCGGGCCGTTCCACAAGCTGATGACACCATCCATGGTGGAAACATGCGTACTGGTGGGGCCGGAGCAACCAGGGCCCCGACCAAAGGGTGTGCATTGCTACAGGGATGACCCCGGGTGATCCTTAGGGTCCCGGCACTTGCCTTGCCCCCATGGTTGGCGCCACCCACGGATTCAGCCGTACCGCCAACACCCCGTCGACGGGAGCTCCTGGTGTGGTGGCCGGGATGGGGAGTGCCGGCCAGGGGAGCCCCACCCTGCTGGAGGTGATCCGGGGACTGGCCGGCAGCACCGTCGAAACCATCGAACGCGGCAAGACGATCTTTTTTCCAGGGGACCCGGCCGAGCGCGTCTATCTGCTGCGCCGCGGGGCCGTGAGGTTGTCCCGGGTCTACGAATCGGGGGAGGAGATCACCGTGGCCCTGCTGCGGGAGAACAGCCTCTTCGGGGTGCTCTCCTTGCTGACCGGCCAGCGCTCCGACCGCTTCTATCACGCCATTGCCTTCACCCGGGTGGAGATGGTGACCGCACCGGCCACCTCCGTGCGCCGCGCCATCGAGCAGGACGCCAGCGTCGGGCTGCTGCTGCTGCAGGGCCTCTCCTCCCGCATCCTCCAGACCGAAACGATGATCGAAACCCTCACCCACCGCGACATGAGTTCGCGGCTGGTGAGCTTCCTGCTGGTGCTGTGCCGCGACTTCGGCGTGCCCAGCAGTGAGGGGATCACCATTGACCTGCGCCTCTCCCATCAGGCGATCGCCGAAGCCATCGGCTCGACGCGGGTGACGATCACCCGGTTGCTTGGCGATCTCCGCAACGAGGGGCTCGTGCAGATCGACCGCAAGAAGATCACCGTCTTCGACCCGATCGCCCTGGCCAAGCGCTTCAGCTGAACGGCGCCAGACCAGGGATACTGGGGCCCGTTCGCAGACGCACGTGACGGGCTGGCTGCTGATCCTGGCGCTGCTGGCCCTGGGGGGAGTGCTCTCCACCCTGGGCGACCGGCTGGGCAGCCGCGTCGGCAAGGCACGGCTGAGCCTGTTCCGGATGCGGCCACGGCGCACGGCTGTGGTGATCACGGTGCTCACCGGCAGCCTGATCAGCGCCGTGTCCCTCGGCCTGATGTTGCTGGTGAGCGAGCGCCTGCGCACGGGGCTCTTCGAGCTCGACCAGCTGGAGGAGCGCCTCGCCAACGGTCGCCGCCAACTGGCCACCAGCCAGCGTCAACTGGCCAGCAGTCAGGCCGAGCTCAACCGGGCCGAACAGGGCAAACGGGAGGCGCAAACGCGTTTCGAGCAGGCCCAGGCCCGAGCCAGCCAACTGCGCCGGGAGCTAGCGCCCCTGCTGGCCCAGCGCAACCAACTCGAGGCGGAACGCAGCCGCCTCAGCCGGGAAGTGCAGGGCCGGGACGCGGAAATCCGACGCACCGAAGCCGAACTGGCCCAGGTGCGTCGGCGCATTGCCGCCGGTGCCCAGGAACTCAAAGATCTGGAAGCCAACCTGATCGCCCTGCGCCGCGGCGATGTGGTGATCACCAGCGGCCAAACCCTGGCCAGCGCCAAGGTGACCCTGGAGCGGCCCGAACAGGCCAAGGCGGTGATCACAGCCCTGTTGCAACAGGCCAACCTCAAAGCCTTCCGGCGGGTGCTGCCCGGCCAACCGGTCGACCGCCAGATCCTGCTGGTGCCGAAAAATGACATCACCAAACTGGAGGGACTGCTCGCCAAGCCCGGCAGTTGGGTGGTGAGCATCCTCTCGGCCGCCAACGTGCTGCGGGGGGAACGGCAGGTGCTGGCCTTCCCTGACCTGCGCCCCAACCGCCCCGTTGTCAAAGCGGGCGACGTGCTGGCCAGCACCACCATCGAGGGCGACCTCACCGGCCTGGAGCCGATCAATCGCCGGCTCAACCTGCTGCTGGCCGCCGCCTACTCCCGGGCCCAGCGCCAGGGTTCCCTGGTCGAAGGCCTTCAGTTCAATGCGGCTGCTCTGACCCAACTGGGCCGTGAGCTGAGCGAACGGCCCGAAGGTCAGGTGGCCCAACTGGAAGCCGTCGCCCTGGGCGATGCCGACACTCCCGATCCGATTGGCGTGGAGCTGCGCTGGGTGCGGGCAACACCTCCGGTCGTAGGCCCACGACGGCCATGACCGGCACCCCTGCCGCCCCCCAGGCTGGAACGCTGATCGCCGGCCTGGATCCCGGCCGCAGCAAATGCGGGCTGGTGCTGGCCGAGACCGAGCAGAAGCTGGTTCTGGAGGCGGCCATCCTGCCGCCCCAGGACTGCGCCAGCCTGCTCCAGAGCTGGCAGCAGCAGGGATTGCAGGGCGTCGTGCTGGGTAACGGCACAGGCAGCAGCAGCTGGCGGCAGCAGCTCCAGCAGTTGCACCTCACGCCGGAACTGGTGAATGAGCACGGCAGCACCCTGGCCGCGCGGCAGCGCTACTGGGAGCTGTACCCGCCCGGCCTCTGGACGCGCCTGTGGCCGCCAGGCCTGCGCCTCCCCCCACGGGACATCGACGACGTCGTGGCCCAGCTGCTGGTGGAACGCCATTGCGGCATCCGGCTACAACGCCCCTCAGCGGCGGTGCAGAGAACGCTGATGGCCGCTAAAACTTCGCCCGCACGGTGAAGACGTAGTCGCCGCCGGCCTCAAGCTGGTAATCCACCTTGAGCAGGTAGCGCAGCAGGGCGTCCTGGATGAGGGCCCGC
>JBIIQK010000074.1:0-7389 GCA_044342135.1 Cyanobium sp. | reverse complement strand
GCCTGGCCTCCCGGCTGGGCCTGTCGATCACGGCCGAGCTGCCGCAGAAATCCCGCGGCTTCACCCTGGGCGAAAGCCTGGAGTGGAGCTGGGAGTTCATGATCGGCGGGGTCACCCTCACCCTGCGGGATCTGGAGCGGTTGCAGGCCAAGCGCAGCCCGCTGGTGCAGCACAAGGGCGCCTGGATCGAACTGCGCCCCGCCGACCTGCGCAACGCCGAGCGCTTCTGCGGCGCCGATCCGGGCCTCAGCCTCGACGATGCCCTGCGGCTCACCGCCAGCGACGGTGACACCTTCCACCGGCTGCCGGTGCACCGCTTCGACGCCGGTCCGCGGCTGCAGGCGGTGCTGGAGCAGTACCACCAGCAGAAGGCCCCCGACCCCCTGCCCGCGCCACCGGGCTTCTCCGGCCAGTTGCGGCCCTACCAGGAGCGGGGCCTGGGCTGGCTGGCCTTCCTGCACCGCTTCGACCAGGGCGCCTGCCTGGCCGACGACATGGGCCTGGGCAAGACGATCCAGCTGCTGGCCTTCCTGCAGCACCTCAAAGCCGAGGAAGAACTGAAACGGCCGGTGCTGCTGGTGGCGCCCACCTCCGTGCTCACCAACTGGAAGCGGGAGGCCCATGGCTTCACCCCCGAGCTCAGCGTGCGGGAGCACTACGGCCCGCGCCGGCCGAGCAGCCCCGAGGCCCTCAAGAAAGCGCTCAAGGGCGTGGATCTGGTGCTCACCAGCTATGGCCTGCTGCAGCGGGACAGCGAACTGCTGGAGAGCGTCGACTGGCAGGGCCTGGTGATCGACGAAGCCCAGGCGATCAAGAACCCCAGCGCCAAGCAGAGCCAGGCGGCCCGCGACCTGGCCCGCCCCGGCCGGCTCAGCAAGGGGGGCAGCCGCTTCCGGATCGCCCTGACGGGGACCCCGGTGGAAAACCGCGTCAGCGAGCTGTGGGCGCTGATGGATTTCCTCAACCCCAAGGTGCTGGGCGACGAACCCTTCTTCCGCCAGCGCTACCGCCTACCCATCGAGCGCTACGGCGACATGGCCTCCCTGCGCGACCTCAAGGCCCGGGTGGGGCCCTTCATCCTGCGGCGCCTCAAAACGGACAAGTCGATCATTTCCGACCTGCCCGAGAAGGTGGAACTGCACGAGTGGGTGGGCCTGGCCCCCGAGCAGAAGAAGCTCTACAACCGCACCGTCGACGAGAGCCTCGACGCCATCGCCCGCGCCCCCCTGGGCCAGAAGCACGGCCAGGTGCTGGCCCTGCTCACCAAGCTCAAGCAGATCTGCAACCACCCGGCCCTGGCCCTCAAGGAAGACGCCGACGCCGTGCTCGCCGCCGGCAACGGCAGCTTCAGCAGCCGCAGCGCCAAGCTGCAGCGGCTCGAAGAGATCCTCGAAGAGGTGATCGAAGCGGGCGACCGGGCGTTGCTGTTCACCCAGTTCGCCGAATGGGGCCTGCTGCTCCAGGCCCACCTGCAGCGCAAGTGGCGCCAGGAGGTGCCGTTCCTCTACGGCAGCACCAGCAAAACCGAGCGCCAGGCCATGGTCGACCGCTTCCAGGACGACCCCCGCGGCCCCCAGCTGTTTCTGCTGTCGCTCAAGGCCGGTGGCGTCGGCCTCAACCTCACCCGCGCCAGCCACGTGTTCCACATCGACCGCTGGTGGAACCCGGCCGTGGAGAACCAGGCCACCGACCGGGCCTACCGCATCGGCCAGCAGAACCGGGTGCTGGTGCACAAGTTCATCACCAGCGGCTCGGTGGAGGAAAAGATCGACCGCATGATCCAGGAGAAGTCGAAGCTGGCCGAGGAGATCGTCGGCTCCGGCGAAGACTGGCTGGGCGGCCTCGACGTGGGCCAGCTCAAGGATCTGGTGACCCTCAGTGAGGAGGATTGAGGCAATGACCGTTTCCCCCGGCCACCTGAACAGCGCCATCACCACCCAGCTGGGCGAGCAGGGCCTGGCCCAGCAGCCCTGGTGGGTGGAGCAGTGGATGGAGCTGATCAACTCCTACCGCTACAAGAAACGGCTGGAGCGCGCCTGGGAGTACGCCCGCTCCGGCAACGTCACCTCGATCCGCTTCGAGGGGCGGCGGGTGCATGCCCGGGTGCAGGGCACCGGCGAAGAGCCCTACAAGGTGAAGCTCTGGCTCGACGTGCTCAACGACGACGACTGGGGCTACGTGCTCGACGCCCTCACCCAGAAGGCCCGCTGGTCGGCCCAGCTGCTGGCCGGGGTGATGCCCCAGGACATCGAGCGGGCCTTCGCCGCCAGTGGCAAGCGCCTGTTTCCGTTCAAGCTGCAGGAGGTGCGCAGCGAGTGCAGCTGCCCCGACAAGGCCAACCCCTGCAAGCACGTCAGCGCCGTCTTCTACCTGATGGGAGACCGCTTCAGCGAAGACCCCTTCGTGCTGTTCCAAATGCGCGGCCGCACCCGGGCCCAGCTGCTGGCCGACTTGGCCAAACGGCGGCGCCGGGCCCTGGCACGGCAGGCGAGACAGGCTGCCGCCAGCAAGGGCTCGCAGCCAGCCGCCGAAGCCGCTCCGCACCCGGTGCATCCCGCCATCAAGGACCCGAACCGCTGGTGGCGCTACGGCGCGGCCCTCGATCCGGATCTGGTGGTGATCACCCCGGCCCTCGAGGGCGAGTCGGGCCTCGATGCCGCCGGTCCCCTGCCCCTGGCCGAGGAGCCCCGCTTCCCCGAGGCCAACCAGCGCTTCCTGGAGCACCTCAAGGCCCAGGGCCAGCAGATGGCAGCCCTGGCCATGGCCAAGGCCATGGGTCCGGCCGGCAGTGACGACAGCTGACGCCCACGCCTCGGCACCAGCCCCCTGGCTGACGCCGGCGGCCCAGGCCCGGGCGGCGGGCCTGCTCACCAGCCACCGGCAGGCCTTCGGCAGGCCGCTGATCGCCGGACTCGCCGACGACGCCTCCCCCCAGCTGCTGGCCCAGGAGCTCTTCGCCAGCGACGCGGTGGTGCTGGCCCACGACGGCGCCGACCCCGGCAGCGATCCCGGCCCCCGGCTGATCTACGCCAACCGGGCCGCCCTGCGGCTGTGGCAGCGGCCCTGGGAGGCGATGGTGGGGATGCCGTCCAAGCTCACGGCCGAACCGGCCGAGCGGGCCAGCCGCCGCCAGGCACTGATCACGGCCCAGGCCCAGGACGCGATCGAGGGCTACCGGGGCATCCGCATCGACAGCCGCGGCCGGCGCTTCCAGATCGAAGGGGCCCGGCTCTGGACCCTGCGCGACGCGGCGGGCCAGCCCTGCGGCCAGGCCGCCCGCTTCAGTCGCTGGTGGCTGTTGTGAAGGCAGGCCCGCCGTGATCGCCGCCACGCCACCACCTCCACCCCAGCCGCCGATCCAGCTGCCCGCCGAGTTGCGCCCGGTCGTCACCACCCTGCAGCAGCGGGGGTTTCAGGTGCGGCTGGCCCCGCCGCCGGTGCGCGGCGCCTACGGCCTGTTCCAGGCCAAAACCCGCACCCTCTGGATCGCCCCGGTGGCCTTCGACCTGGGGATCGGCCGGCAGGTGTTCCTGCACGAAGCGATCCACGCGGCCCAGAGCTGCCCCAGCGGCGTGCTGCGCCCCCTGGGCTGGAGCGTGCCGCTCAACCCGGTGGTGGAGCAGGAGATCGGCGGCATCCTCACCACCCGCTACCACCACGGCAATCGGGAGCTGGAGCGGGAGGCCTTCAGCGTGCAGGGCCATCCCGACGCCATTGCCCGGGTGATCGGGGCCCTGAAGCAGCGCTGCCGGTTGCCCGCACCCGGCGGGGGGGCCAACCGAACGGGGCCGTGAGGGCCGTACCTGGCCGGGCGGTCTGCACCCTGTTGGCGCCCGGCCAGCCGCAGCACATTGGCGGTGTTCCGGAGACCCTCCGATGCTCACCCTGCGCCAATCCCCCTTCGACCTGCTCGAGTCCGATCTGTTCCAGAAGCTCGAGCAGCAACTGATGTCAGCCCAACCCCAGAGCGCCAACCTGCAGAAGGCCGAGCGGAGTCCTGCCGCTGACGTGCAGGACGGCCCCGAGGCCTACACGATCGCCCTGGACCTGCCGGGCGTCGACAAGACCACGATCGACGTGAAGGCCACCGACCGCACCCTGGTGATCAGCGCGGAACGCCAACCCGGCACGCCGCCCCCCCAGGCCCCCTTGATCAGCGAGATCCGCTACGGCACCTGGAGCCGCAGCTTCCGCTTCCCCGGCGGCATCCAGCGCGATGGCCTCGAAGCCCACTACCGCGATGGCGTGCTCACCGTCATCGCCCCCAAGGCCCAGACCACAACCACGGTGCAGGTGCGGGTGGAGGACTGATCAGGACCGAGCGAACACGAGAGACGAGACCCCAGGCCCGGCCCAGCGCCGGGCCTTTTTTGCGGGCGTGCTTCCTACAGTTGCACCACTTGCGGATGGATCCATGGCTGGTGCCGTCGCGGCCGAACCCCGGCTCTCCCTGCAGTGCGACACGATCGCCGCCGATACCACCACAATCCGCTCCCTCGATTGGGACCGCAGCCGCTTCGACATCGAATTCGGCCTGCGCAACGGCACCACCTACAACAGCTTCCTGGTGCGGGGCGAGCGCACCGCCCTGATCGACACCAGCCACCTCAAGTTCGAGGGCACCTGGCTCCCCCTGCTGGAGGAGCAGATCGACCCGATGGCCATCGATCACCTGATCGTGTCCCACACCGAGCCGGATCACTCGGGCCTGATCGGCCACCTGCTCGAGCGCAATCCAGAGATCGAAATCGTGGCCTCCAAGGTGGCGATCCAGTTCCTGGAAAACCAGGTGCACCGTCCTTTCAAAAGCCGGGCGGTGAAGAGCGGTGAGGAGCTGGACCTGGGCACCAACCCCACCAGCGGCGTCCAGCACCGCTTTGAATTTCTCAGCGCCCCCAACCTGCACTGGCCCGACACGATCTTCTCGTTCGACCACGGCACCGGCGTCCTCTACACCTGCGACGCCTTCGGCCTGCACTACTGCTCCGACGAGCTGTTCGACGCCGATCCGGGTGCCATCGCACCCGATTTCCGCTTCTACTACGACTGTCTGATGGGTCCTAACGCCCGCAGCGTGCTGCAGGCGTTGAAGCGCATGGACGCCCTGCCGCCCATCACCACCGTGGCCGTGGGCCATGGTCCGCTGCTGCGCCATCACCTGGGGCTCTGGCTGGGAGACTATCGCGAGTGGAGCAGCGACCGCAGCAGCGGGGAGGCCTACGCCGCCGTTTGCTACGTGAGCCAATACGGCTTCTGCGACCGGCTCAGCCAGGCGATTGCCCGCGGCATCGGCAAGGCCGGCGCCCAGGTGCAGCTGGTGGATCTGCGGGCCACCGATGCCCAGGAGCTCTCCGCCCTGATCGGCGAAGCGAGCGCCGTGGTGGTGCCCACCTGGCCGGCCAGCCCCGATGCGGAGCTGCAGGCCTCGATCGGCACCCTGCTGGCGGCCCTCAAGCCGAAGCAATGGGTGGGCAGCTACGACGCCTTCGGCGGCGACGATGCCCCGATCGACACGGTGGCCGGCCAGCTGCGTGCCCTCGGGCAGAAAAGTGCCTTTGAACCGCTGCGGATCCGCCAGGTGCCGGGCGGCCCCGATTACCAGCGCTGCGAAGAGGCCGGCACCGACCTGGGCCAGCTGCTCACCAAGGAAAAAACGATCGCCGCGATGAAGGCCCTCGACGGCGACCTGGACAAAGCCCTGGGCCGCCTCTCCGGTGGGCTCTACGTGGTGACAGCCCGCCAGACCGACGGCGAGGGCGTCAGCCGCAGCTCCGCCATGGTGGCCAGCTGGGTGAGCCAGGCCAGTTTCGATCCCCCTGGCCTCACCGTGGCCGTGGCGAAAGACCGCGCCATCGAAGCGCTGATGCAGGTGGGGGATCGCTTCGTGCTCAACATCCTGCGGGAGGACAACCACCAGGACCTGCTGCGCCACTTCCTCAAGCGCTTTCCCCCCGGAGCCGACCGCTTTGCCGGCGTGGCCACCCTTGAAGGGGCCGCCGCCGGCGGCCCGGTGCTCGGTGATGCCCTGGCCTTCCTGGGCTGCCGGGTCTGCCAGCGGATGGAGGGGCCCGATCACTGGATCATCTACGCCGAAGTGGAGCAGGGCAACGTGGCCGACACCGAAGCGAGCACCGCCGTGCACCACCGCAAAGTGGGGAACCACTACTGATGGCGAGCTCCAGCGAGCAAGCCGGCGGCCGGCGCGTCATCCAGCTGCCCCTGGAACCGGGCCTGATCTGCCTGAAGGGCCTGAGCCCCACCCGGCTGCGCTTTGAGGTGGAGTACGGGCTGGAGCGGGGCACCACGGCCAACAGCTTCCTGTTCCCTGCCGTGCCGCTGCTGGTCCATCCCCCCGGCGCCTCCTTTGCCGAACCCTTCCTGGCCGAGCTGGCCAGCCTGGTGCCCGCCGACGCCCCGCTCAAGGTGGTGGTGGGTCACGTGAACCCCAACCGGGTGGCCCTGCTGCACCAGCTGGCGAGCCGCTGGCCCAACCTGGTGCTGGTGAGTTCGAACCCCGGCGCCCGCCTGCTGGCAGAGCTCTGGACCGTGCAGAAACCGACCAAACCAGGCGACCCCACGGGAGGCGAGGAGCCCCAGGCCGTGATCCCGCCCCTGCCGCCGATCGAGGTGGTCAAGCAGGACACCAGCCGCAGCCTGGGCGAGGGCCACGTGCTGCGCCTGATCCCAGCGCCCACGCCACGCTGGCCCGATGGCTTGATGGCCTTCGAAGAGACCACCGGCCTGCTGATGAGCGGCAAATTCTTCGCCGCCCACCTGTGCAGCGAGAGCTTTGCTGAAGCCAACCGCAGCAGCACGGAGGAAGATCGCCGCTACTTCTACGACTGCCTGATGGCACCGATGGCCCGTCAGGTGGAGTCGGTGGTGGAGCGGCTGGAAGAGCTCGACATCCGCACCATCGCCCCCGGCCATGGCCCGGCGATCAGCGAGAGCTGGCGCAGCCTGCTCAACGACTACCACCGCTGGGGGGCGAGCCAGGAGCGGGCCCGGCTCTCAGTGGCCCTGCTGTTTGCCAGCGCCTATGGCAACACCGCCGCCATTGCCGACGGCCTGGCCCAGGGGGTGGGCCGCACCGGCGTGCGGGTCGAGAGCATCAACTGTGAATTCACACCACCCGAGCAGCTGCTGGCCGCCATTCGCAGCTGCGACGCGATCTTGATCGGCTCGCCCACCCTCGGCGGCCATGCCCCCACGCCGATTGTCTCGGCCCTGGGCACGGTGCTGGCCGAGGGCGACCGCAACAAGCCCGTGGGCGTGTTCGGCAGCTTTGGCTGGAGCGGCGAAGCCCTCGACCTGCTGGAGAGCAAGTTGCGCGACGGCGGCTTCCGCTTTGCCTTCGAGCCGATCAAGGTGAAATTCAGCCCCGATGCG
>JBIIQK010000073.1:0-7494 GCA_044342135.1 Cyanobium sp. | reverse complement strand
CATCCACCTCGGGCAGCACCACGTCTTTGTCGAGGTTGCACTGGCGCGCCGTTTCCACGATCGCGTTCACGATCTGCACCCCCCGGCTGCCTTCGCGCAGCTGCTGGTAGGAGCCCACCAGCTCACCCAGCTCCTTCAGGCCCCGGTAGAGGCCTGCGTTCTCGGCCGGCGGGGTGAGGTAGCTGATCGTGGATGCGTAGCCGCGCCGCTTGGCGATCGTGGCCTCAGACGGGTTGTTGGCCGCGTAGTAGTAGAGGTTCGGCAGGGCGCCGATCAGGGAATCGGGGTAGCAGGTTTCGCTCATGCCCATCTGCTTGCCGGGCATGAACTCCAGCGAGCCGTGGGTGCCGAAGTGCAGCACCGCATCGGCCTGCCACACCTTTTCCAGGTAGGTGTAGTAAGCCGCAAAGCCGTGGTGGGGGCTGGCGCTGCGGGAATAGAGCAGCCGCATCGGGTCGCCCTCGTAGCCAAAGGTGGGCTGCACGCCCACAAACACGTTGCCGAAGTGGCGGCCGTAGATCAGCAGGTTGGTGCCGTCGGAATTCAGGTTGCCGGGGGGCTTGCCCCAGTTCTCTTCGAGCCGCTCGGAATAGGGGGTGAGCCGCTCGTATTCCTCCACGCTCATGCGGTGGGCGATCGAGAGTTCCGGTGCACCCTGCAGGGCTTCGGGGTCGTTGATCACGGCCTCCATCAGGGCCTTGGAATCCCGCGGCAGGTTCTGCACGTCGTAGCCCTTGGCCCTCATCTCCTCGAGCACCCGGTAGATCGAACCGAACACATCGAGGTAGGCGGCGGTGCCCACGTTGCCCTTGTCGGGCGGGAAGCTGAACACGGTGATCGCCAGCTTCTTCTCAGCGCGGGGCTTCACCCGCAGCGAGGCCCAGCGAATCGCCCGCTCGGCGATCGCATCCACCCGGTCCTGCAGGGTGTGGGCCTTGCCGGTGGCGTCGTCGCGGCCGCTCAGCACGATCGGCTCGATGGCGCCATCGAGTTCCGGGATGGCGATCTGCAGGGCCACCTGCACCGGGTGAAGGCCCAGGTCGCTCTCTTCCCACTCCTGGGTGGTTTGGAACACCAGGGGCAACGCCACCATGTAGGGGCGGTTGAGCTTTTTCAGCACCTCAATCGCCTTGGGGTGGTCCTGGCGGGCCGGGCCGCCCACCAGGGCAAAGCCCGTGAGCGACACCACCCCATCCACCAAGGGGATGTCGGGGTTGAGCGGGTCGTAGAAGAAGGCGTTCACCGGCTTGGTGAAATCGAGCCCACCGCAGAACACCGGGATCACGGTGGCGCCGCGGAATTCCAGTTCCTGAATCACGGCCACGTAGTGGGCCTCATCGCCGGTGACGATGTGGCTGCGCTGCAGCACCAGGCCGATCACCGGGCCCTTGCGCGCCGCCTCACTGAGGTCGCTGCGGCTGGAGGTCCAGTTGAGGTATTCCTTCAGGTCTTCGAACATCCCTGGCGCCAGGGGGTGCCAGATGCCCAGGTCGGGGAACACCTCGGGCTCGGCCACCACCACCGCGGGCCGGTCGCTATCGCCCTTGGGGAACACGTATTTGTCGGCCAGCATCAACAGGAAGTTCCTGAGGTTGTCTGGCGTGCCGCCCAGCCAATACTGGAAGCTGAGCATGAAGGAGCGGGCGTCCTGCGCCTTCTCCACCGGCAGATACTTCAGCACCGTGGGCAGGGTGTTGAGCAGCTTCAACATCGCGTCCTGGAAGCCGGCGCCGCCGGCCTCCTTCCGCTTTTTCATGAAGCTGGCAATGGCGCTCTTGCTCTGGCCCAGCTGGGCCATCGAGAAGGTGCCGAGTTTGTTGAGCCGCATCACCTCCGGCATGGAGGGGAACACCACCGCCGCCTTCAGCCGGTCGCGGTGGGGGGCCACTGCCTCCACCACCTTCTGGGCCAGGTCTTCGATGAAGATCAGCGAGGCGATGAACACATCCGCCGAGGCCACATCGGCCTGGAAGTCGGCGTAGTTCTGGGGGTCGCGCAGTTCTTCGATCAGGTAGCCGCTCAGCTCGATCGCCAGGGGGCCGTTCTGGGCGTTGAGCGAGGTGGCCGCCTGGGTGAGGGCGTTTTGGTACTGGGGTTCGAGCACCACATACACGGCTTTCATCACCGCCCGGCCGTTCACGTCGCCGGGGGTGATGCGGCGGTTGGTGGAGCGAACCTGCGTGAACATGCGCGCGGCGGAGTGAGCACTGGCAAGGAATCTACGGAGGGCTGCGCCCAGTTGCGAGTGAAACCAGCTGATCAGCCATAGGCTCGCGATGAGTGCTGCCAGTGGCCATGTCCAGCTCCGTTCCCTCTTCCCCGGCCCCGATCCCCGTTGTGGTGGCCGGTGCCCTAGGCCGCATGGGGGCTGAGGTGGTGAAGGCTGTGCTGGCCGCGTCCGACTGCGAGCTGGTGGCCGCCATCGACACCACCCCCGGCAAGGAGGGCGCGGAACTGGGCCTGGAGCTGGGCCTCGGCGAGCTGGAGCTGGCGATCACCAGCGATTTCGAGGGCGCCCTCTGCCAGGCCAGCCAGGCGGCCCGCCAGGGCGGAGCGGCGGTGCTGGTGGATTTCACCCACCCGTCGGTGGTCTATGAGCACACCCGCGCCGCGATCGCCTACGGGGTGCACCCGGTGATCGGCACCACGGGGCTGTCCCCGGAGCAGCTGACCGACCTGGCCACCTTCGCCGATAAGGCGTCGGTGGGGGGCGCCGTGATTCCCAACTTCTCGGTGGGCATGGTGTTGCTGCAGCAGGCTGCCGCCGCCGCCGCCCGCTTCTACGACTGCGCCGAGCTCACCGAGCTGCACCACAACCGCAAGGCCGACGCCCCCAGCGGCACCTGCATCAAAACGGCGGAGCTGATGGAGGAGCTGGGCAAATCCTTCAATCCCCAGCAGGTGGAGGAGCACGAAACCCTGGCGGGCTGCCGTGGTGGCCAGCGCGAGAGCGGTTTGCGGCTCCATTCGATCCGCCTGCCTGGCCTGGTGGCGCACCAGGAGGTGATGTTTGGCGCGCCTGGGGAGACCTACACCCTGCGCCACGACACGATCGATCGCTCCGCCTACATGCCCGGCGTGCTGCTCACGGTGCGCAAGGTGCGCCAGCTGGGTGGCCTGGTGTATGGCCTTGAGCGCTTGCTCTGAGCCCGGCAGGGGCTGACACTGGCGCCATGCTGATTCCGCTCCGACCGGGCGAGTTGCCCCGCCTGATTCCGGCGGTGGCCACCGGCCCCCAGTTCAACGCCTGCACTGGCAACCCCCGCAAGGTGCTGCAGCGGGTGCTGATCTCCGTAATCGGTGCCGTGATCACCCTGCTGATCAGCCAGACCCTGCTGTTCTCCAGCCAGTTCGGCCCGGTGTTCCTGGTGGTGGGCGTGGTGTTTGCCCTCTACCTGCTCTGGGGCCCGATCCTGGAGGCCGGCCAGAAGAATGCCACCCTGCGGCGCTACCCGGCGGCGGCCCTGTTTGAGGGCGAGATCGCCGACCTCTACACCCGCGAAATCGTGGAGGAGCGCCGCGAACAGGCCAACAACGACGGCCGGCTGGAGCTGGTGGAAAACCGCCGCACCTGGCTCACCCTAGAGCTCGAAGATGAGGAGGGCTACCTGGGCAAGGTGCGCTTCCCCTTTGAGAAGAAGCACCAGCAGATCCGCGCCGGCATGGTGGTGCGCGTGCTGGTGCTCAGTGAGCGCAAGGACTTTTCCCGCATCGGCGCGATCAGCGATGCCTGGCTGCCCCAGCTAAAGCTGTGGGTGGGGGAGTACCCCTTCCTGCTGCGGCCGGCCTTTGAGGAGCTCTGCCTCAAACGCTTTCTCTAACTAGGGCCGTGTGCCGTGTGGCCTGGGCCCTGGGGCGTCGGGCGTGGGGCGTGGCCGCTCCTGCCAGGGGAGGGGGCTGAGGCACTGTCCGGACTCTGTACAGGCTGCACAGATTTCAGGAGGCCCGCTGCCGCCCTCCTTGCCCCCTGGCCCGGAGCGAAAACGCCGTGATCGCGTTACAAGCTGCAATATTGCGTTACAGTTCTGCCATCACCTCGTAACAAGACAGGCATGTCCCAAGTCACCGCAGCCGAAGCCGCCACCATCCGCGGCGCCACCGTCACCACCGAAGACGGCGGCCGCCTCAACGCTTTCGCCACCGAGCCCCGCATGGAAGTGGTGTCCACCGAGAGCGGCTGGGGCTTCCACGAGCGCGCCGAGAAGCTGAATGGCCGCATGGCCATGCTCGGCTTCATCGCCCTGCTGGCCACCGAGTTCGCCCTGGGCGGTGAGTCCTTCACCCGCGGCCTGCTCGGCATCGGCTGAGTCCATCTGCACCCGAGCGGTTCCGGCTGGCTGAACGCCATCTCCGGAATCGTCTCCCGACGCTCCACCTCAACCCTGCCGCAGCAGACTTGCTGCGGCTTTTTTGTGCCCGCTCCGCCGGGTTGCCTTCCCGCCCCCAGCCCCCGCGATGGTCGAGTCCAATCCGGTTTTTCGGGCCCAGGTGAACGGGGCGGGACCCACCGGCGCCCTGGCGGCCCTGGCCCTCGCTGAGGCCGGCTGGCAGGTGACCATCCGCGATCCCCTGCCCGCCGCCACCCTGCTGGAGCGCAGCCGCGCCTACGCGTTCAGCCACTCCAGCCAGCGCCTGTTGGCCAGCCTGGGGCTGTGGGAGCCGCTGCAGCAGGCGATGGTGCCCTTCCGCTCCCTCCAGCTGCTGGATCTGGCCATCGGCCAGCAGGTGCCCTTCGGTCTGGCCGATCTGGGCCCCCGGCTGGCGGCAGCCCCAGGCGCTGCCGTGGGTTGGGTGGCCCAGCACCGCCCCCTGTTGGCCGTGCTGCTGGAGCGCCTGGCGGTCCACCCCGCCATCCGCCTGGAGCTGGGCGCATCGCCAACCGGTGATGGGGGGCAGGGAGGCACCGCGGCCGTGGATCTGGTGGTGGCCGCCGACGGGCCCCATTCCCCCACCCGGGCGGCCCTGGGCATCGGCGCCCTGCAGTGGGCCTACCGCCAGAACTGCCTCACGGCCCTGGTGCAGCTGCGCGGCTCCGCCGACGACCAGGCCTGGGAGCTGTTTCGGCCGGAGGGTCCCTTTGCCGTACTGCCCCTGGGGGACGGCCTGTTCCAGCTGGTCTGGAGCGCCCCGGCCCCCCGCTGTCGCCAGCTCGAGAGTCTGGGGGATTCGGCCTTCCTCGATGCCCTCGCCGGGGCCCTGCCGGATCGGTTCCAGCCCGACGCCCTGGTGGACGCCCCCCGGGCCTTTCCCGTGAGCCTGCTGCTGGCCCGGCGCCTGCACCGGGGCTCCACCGTGCTGGTGGGGGAGAGCGGCCACCGCTGCCACCCGGTGGGCGGCCAGGGACTCAACCTCTGCTGGCGCGATGTGGCCCAGCTGCACCGTTTGGCCCGTCGGGTGCAGTCCGGTCGGCTGCCGGTGAGCCGGCTTCCGGCCGCCTATGGCCGCCGCCGCTGGCCCGATCTGCTGCTCACCCTGGTGGCCACCGACCTGCTGGTGCGGGTGTTCTCCAACCGCTCTCCCCTGCTGCTGCCCCTGCGCCGCCTGGCCCTGGTGCTGCTGGCCCGACTGGCCCCCCTGCGCCGGCTCAGCCTGGCGGCCATGACCCAGGGCCCTTGCCAGCTGCTGCGGCCCTGATCAGCATGGCCATCCTGAGGGGCTAGTCCCTGGAGCCTTTCCCCCTCCAACGCCGCCCATGGTGATCCACGCCGCCAACCAACCGCCCCCGTCTCCGGCACTGGTGCGGCTGCTGCGCTACCAGTTCGGCCTCAGCGAAAGCGCCCTGGCCCTGGGCCTGCGCCAGGCCCAGCAGGAGCAAGCGCCCCTGCCGGTGGTGCTCTGGCGCTTCGGCCTGATCAACCTGGAGCAGTTCGACGCCCTGCTCGCCTGGCAGGACCAGCAGGGTTAGCCGATCCGGTCGCTCGTGATGAGGCCCCTCGCGATGAGGCCCGCCGCGATCAGCTGTAGATGATCAGCGATTCCACGGGCTGGGCCTCGGGCAGTTTGCGGCGCCCCTCCAGGGCCGCGAGCTCGGCCACGAACCCGAAGCCACACAGCTCGCCGCCGGCGGCCGCCACCAGCTCCGCGCAGGCCGCAGCGGTGCCTCCGGTGGCCAGCAGGTCGTCAATGATCAGCACCTTGGAGCCGTCGGCCAGGGCGTCGCTGTGGATCTCCAGGCGGTCGCTGCCGTATTCGAGCGCGTAGTCCACCCCGGTCACCGCCCCGGGCAGCTTGCCGGGCTTGCGCACTGGCACAAAACCCAGTCTCACCGCCGTGGCCAGGGCCGTGCCCACGATGAATCCCCTTGACTCGATGCCCACGATCAGGTCGGGTTGGAGCCGCTCACACACCGCCGACAACTGACGGATCACCTCCTGCCAGCCGTCGGGGTCGCGCATCAGCGGCGTGAGGTCGCGGAACAGGATGCCGGGCTTGGGAAAATCGGGCACATCCCGCACGAATTCCCGCAGGTCTGGGGCCATGGGCGTGACGGTTGGGTGCACTTGCTGGCATCATCGCAGCCATGCCCCAGGACTCCTCCGCGCCGGAATCCAGCGCCCCCCTTTCCCGCCGCGGCCTGGAACGGCTGGATCTGCTGCTGCTCAGCGCCGAAGCCCTCGACCTCAACGGCGGTGAGGCCATGGTGTGGATGAGCGAACAGATGGGCTTCACCAGCCTCTTCCCCAACCGGGTGGAGCTGTGGAAGCGCCGTTGCACCAATCCCCTGCGCCGCACCACCCGCCGCGAGGCCCTGGCACCGGAGGAAACCGACGCCCTGATCCGCATCCTCTGTGCCTTGGCCGACCGCCTCTACCCCCTGCTGCGGGGGCTGCTCACCAGCGCCGAGCCCCCCGAGGTGATCAGCCAGCGCTGGGCCCTGTTTCGGGGCCGGCTCACCGACCTGATCCAGGCGCGCATGAACCCCCGCCGCGGCGGAGTGCAGCTGCTGCTGGATCCGGAATCGGGCGCCCGCCAGGCGCGCCTGCTGATTCAGGCCCTGGCCCTCGGCGCCGGTGTGGGCGGTTTCGAGCGCCTGCGGGCCAGCCTCCTTGACGCCCAACCCTGAACCGGCCCAACCCTCAACCGGCCTAACCCTGAATTGGCCTCCCCCATGAAGCAGACCCTGCAATACGACCAACTCAGCTGCCGTCTCAAGGTGGACGGTCTGCCGGACGTGTCCGTGGGCCAGGGCGGCGATGCCCTCGGCATCATCACGGGCTGGAGCCTGCAGTGGGCCGGCCGCCCCGAGTTGGAGGGCCGCAAGGAGCACCTCCTGGCCCTGATGCAGGTGGTGCTGCCCTATGCCCGCTACCTGATCAGCGGTGTGCCCCGGCGGTTTGGCGCTGAGCCCCAGCCGGTGGAGATCGGCCCCGCGTCGGAGGGTGGCCATACCCTGCTGCTGCGCAGCAGCCAGCCCGACACCCCGCCCCTGCAGCTCGGCCTCGACGATGCCGAGCTGGCCGAACTGGTGCGGGTGCTCGACCAGCTGCGTCTCGA
>JBIIQK010000072.1:0-7556 GCA_044342135.1 Cyanobium sp. | reverse complement strand
TGGGTTTCAAGCGTGCGACGACGCACGAACGGACCAAACCAGTAGACCGCATCAGGAGAACGGGTCTCCACCCGTGCCCACCAAGCCAGGCCCAGACCATTGGCGCAGCTGCGCACGGGCCACAGCAAGGGATTCATGGGGCGGGGGCAGGACTCCCTGCATTCTGCCCGGCCCGAGGGCCGGGATGGTCGGAATGGCTCACAACTGGATGTCCCCCCAGAAGCCAGGGGGGCGAGCGGGGCTCAGGCCCAAATCAAGCGTGGAGTCGACGGGGGCATCCGCCATGGACTCCCGGACCGCCGTCGGCTCTACAGACTCCTCAGGGGCGACAGGCTCCTCCGCCGCGGCAACCTCGGCGTTGGCAACCTCTGCGTAGGGAGCCTCGAAGTTGGCAGCCTCGAAGTTGGCAGCCTCTGCGAAGGGAACCTCAGCGGAGGGCCCAGGAGCGATCGGTTCCGCGACAGGGGTGGAAGCATCAGGGTCCAGATCTCCCCCCAACTCGTTGTCTGGCTCGGCGCCGGAGCCACTGACAGACGCTGCGGGAGCGGGCAGCTGGGGCCTCACGAGCCGCGGGGCGGGCTGGGATCCGCTGAGCCCCTTCATCCATCCACGGCGGGCCACCTCGTAGAGGAGCAGGGCCGTGGCCACGGAGGCATTGAGACTGGGCGTCGCCCCCCGCAGGGGAATGCGCACCAGCTGGTCACAGTTGCGGCGGGTCAGCATGGAGAGACCGTCGCCCTCCGAGCCGGTCACGATCACCAGGGGTCCCTCCAGATCGGCCTCTTCGAGGCTGACCGTGCCCTCCCCGGCCAGCCCCACGATGCGATAGCCCTCCTGCTTGAGGGTATCGAGGGCGCGGTTGAGGTTGACCACGCGGGCGACGGGGAGATGCTCCAGTGCACCGGCCGCTACCTTGGCGACCGAGCCGGTGAGACCGGCGCTGCGGCGTTGGGGCAACACCAGGCCGTGGGCACCGAGGGCCTCGGCGCTGCGCACGATGGCCCCCAGGTTCTGGGGGTCGGTGAGACCGTCGACCGCCATCAGCAGCGGCGGTTCTCCGATGGTGGAGCAACCCTCGATCAGGGTCGGGAGGTCGAGGGTCTCGGCGGCGGCGGTCTGCAGGGCGATGCCCTGATGCACCGCACCACCGGTGAGTTGCCCGAGCCGGGCCCAGGTGACCTCCTCCACCAGCACGCCGGACGACTTCGCCTCCCGAAGCAGTTGCAGGAATTTGGGACTGAAGCGCATCTCCGGCGTGCACCAGACCCGGTGAATCGGCCGCCCACTCTCCAGGGCTGCCTGGGCCGGATGGCGTCCCCAGATCAGGTCAGTGCTGGGGTCGACGCTATGGCGCTCGGCCTCACCGGTAGGGGGAAGGCTGGCGGCATCCACGATGAGGGGCTTGGGCGCGAAACGGCCCGGCCCGCCACGCGAGCCTTCAAACCGGGACCCCTCAGAGCGGGATCCTTCATACCGGGATCCTTCATACCGGGATCCCTCATATCGGGATCCGCCAAACCGGCCCCCCTCAGAGCGGCCCCCATCGGGTCGCCCCCCATCAAAGCGCCGCCCCTGGGGACGTCCACCTCCAAACCGGCTGCCGTCAGGGCGACCCCGCTCAAAGCGCCCCCCCTCCGGACGCCCCCGCTCAAAACGGCCAGCCTCGGGCCGGCCACCCTCAAAACGGGGCCCCTCGGAGCGGCCACCCTCAAACCGGCGGGGATCGGGGCGCCGGCCCACCGAACGGCCCACGTCGCCACGACGGGCCTGGGGCCGGCGGTCGTAGGGCTTGCTGTCCAACGGGGGCCGTTCGCCCCGGCTGCTGGAGCGGTCCGCACCGCCCTCCCTGCGGGGCTGATCACCGTCGCGTCGCCATTCGGGCTTCGGACCACTGAAGCGGGGGGGGCGCCCTGCCCCGCGGCCCCCGGCCCCCGTCCGCTTGTCCGGACGGCGTTCAAATCGTGGGCTCATGGCGTTTCCCGCTGGTTATGGATCGTTCTCCTTCAAGTGATCTAGCAGCACGGCCAACCGGGGCGGGTCGTGGAGAAACAGCCAGCCCAGCAAAGCCTCGAAGCCGGTGGCCTGGCCATAGGCCGCCGCGTCCCCGCGCCGGGGGCCCCGTCCGGCCCGGTTTCGGCCCCGGCGCACCAGGTCCCGCTCCGCCTCATTGAGGACGGAATCGAGGCACTCCAGGGCCTTGGCCTGGGCATCGGCGCGCACCGCCTGCACCACCTCCTGGTGGAGGGTCTGGGAACGGGCGGGCCGCCGACAGCGCTGCAACCGCTGGTGCAGTTCCCACACCGCATCCCCAAGCCAGGCGAGCTGAACGGGGCCCAGTTCACCACTGGGTGGCTGGACGGGTACGCCTGTCAGCCAGCTGGTTGCGTCCCCAGCGCCGGCCTCGACCCGTTCAGGCAGCGAGGTTGCCAAGGGCGGTGTCGAGATCGGGCTGGAGATGCAGAAACTCCTCAAGGCGCACCAGTTTCACGGTCTGGACCACGCGCGCATTGCCCACCACCAGAAACTGCTGCTGATCGGTGTTGCACTGCTTGGCCAACTGAACCAGGGCCCCCAGGCCGGAGGAGTCGAGGAAGTCGATATGGCTCAGATCGATCACCAGGGGCTGCCCCGTCCCGCGGTGGGAGGCGATGAAGTCGCCGAACTGCTTGTCGGAGTAGGCGTCCAGCTGGCCCGTGAAACGGAACAGCTGGCAGTGGGCCTGCTGCTCGAAGCCCCCTCGCAGGGACACCGTCAATCGCTGCAGGTCGTGAATGGCTCCAGTCCTCGATCCGTTCTGGGCCGAAGTGTAGGGAGCAATTTTGTCGCTGCAGCAGTCGCAACAAAACTGCGAATGCAGGCCAACCAAGGGCCACCTGCCTCAGCGGCGTGAGGCCATCAAGGCCGCGAAGCGGGCGAAGTGGTGATCGGCGTCGTGGGGTCCAGGACTCGCCTCGGGGTGGTACTGGACGCCGAAAACCGGGGCGTGCAGCATCTCCAGGGCCGCCACGGTGCGGTCGTTGAGGTTGAGGTGGGTCACCCGCACCCGATCGGCCGGCAACGACTCCGCATCCAGGGCGAAGCCATGGTTCTGGCTGGTGATCTCCACCTGGCCGGGGCTGCCGCAGGGATGGTTGAGGCCGCGATGGCCGTAGCCGAGCTTGAAGGTGCGCCCTCCGAGGGCCAGGCCGAGGATCTGGTGACCAAGGCAGATGCCGAACAGCGGCAGGTCGTGCTGGGTCAGCAACCCCCGGGCCAGCTCAATGCCGCTGCTGACGGCAGCCGGATCTCCGGGGCCATTGGAGAGGAACACCCCCTCGGGCCTGTGGCTGAGCACCTGTTCGAGGCTGGCATCGGCAGGCAGCACCGTGACCTCACAGCCGTGGGCCACCAACCGCTCCAGGATGGCCCGCTTGATGCCGAAATCGATCGCCACGACGCGGTAGGGACGTTCGGGGTTGACCTGCAGGCGGGCGTCGAAGGCGGCTCCACAGGGCTGGGACCAGTGGTAGGGCTCGGGGGTGGTCACCTGGGCTGCCAGGTTGAGGCCCTGCATCGATGGGGCCGAACGCACCTGGGCCAGCAGCTCGGCCGGAGGGGTGCCATCGGTGCTGATGGCACCATTAACGGCACCGCCCTCCCGCAGGTGCCGCACCAGGGCCCGGGTGTCGACAGCCCGAATCCCCACCACCCCGTGCTGGGTCAACCAGCCCTCCAGATCCCCTTCCGAGCGCCAGTTGCTGGCCCGTGGTGACAGCTCACGGGCAATGACGCCACGCACATGGGGGCGATCGGCCTCCTGATCGTCCCGATTCACACCGGTGTTGCCGAGCTCGGGGTAGGTGAAGGTGACCAGCTGTCCGGAATAGCTGGGATCGGTCATCACCTCCTGATAGCCGGTCATGCCGGTGTTGAAGACCACTTCCCCGATGGCCGTGCCCCGGGCTCCAAAGGCCTCACCCCGCAGCACGGTGCCGTCGGCCAGCACCAGCAGGGCAGTGGCAGCGGGCTCGCTCACGGGATGCAGCACAGTTGCTTCGATCATCCCGCAGCGGGGGCGGGCAGGACGGTGCGCAGGCGCTCCAGGGCACTCCAGGCCTGGCCGGAGGCCAACGCCTGCCGGGCTTGATCCAGCCCCTCAGCCACGCTGGTCGCCCGGCCGGCTGCCCACAGCACCAGGGCGGCATTCAGGGCCACCACATCGGCCTGGGGCTGGCTGCCCCGGCCCTGGAGCACCGCCTCGAGAATGGTGCGGTTGGCGCTGAGATCGCCGCCGGCCAGGGCCTCGATCGGAGCCAGCTGCAGGCCCAGAGCCTCCGGATCCAGCTCATCGGCCCGCACGGAACCGTTTTCCACAAGCCGCAGGGCATTCACCCCCGCCAGGGAGGCCTCATCCAGGCCCCCATGGCCATGCACCACCACGGCCCGGCGCAGGCCAAGGCGCGCCAGGGCCTCGGCCATGGGGTCGAGCAAGTCAGCCCGCGCCACCCCCAGCACCTGGGCGTCGGGGCGCAGGGGGTTCACGAGCGGACCGAGCAGGTTGAACACCGTGCGCACGCCGAGGCAGCGGCGCAGGGGGGCCAGGCCCACCAGGGCCGGATGCCAGCCCGGGGCGAACAGAAACGTGAGACCGGCCTGCGGCAGGGCCGCCACCACCTGTTCCTGGGGAGCGAGGAGATGGATGCCGAGGGATTCCAGAACGTCCGCCGATCCCACCCGGCCACTGGCACTGCGGTTGCCGTGCTTGGCCACATGGGCTCCACAGGCGGCGGCCACGAAGGCCACAGCGGTGGAGATGTTGAAACTGTCGGCCCCATCACCGCCTGTGCCACAGGTGTCGACGAGCTCGAGATCCGGCCGGGCCCCCGGCAGGGGGCAGGCCTCGCGCAGCACCTGGGCCATGGCGGCGAGTTCCACACCGTTGACGCCCTTGGCGCGCAGGGCGGCCAACAGGGCTCCAGTGAGAACGGGATCGATCTGCTCGTCGAGCCAGCCCCGCATCAGGGCCGTGGCCTGCTCCTCCGTGAGCGGCATGCCGTTGAGCAGTTGCTCCAACAGGGCAGGCCACGATTGGGATTGGAGCATGGCTGAAGGAATCAGAGAACAGGGACCCGGCCGGGGGCCAGCAGGGATGGCCAGTAAAAAGCCCGGGTGCAAAGCACGCCGGGCCGGGTGATGGGGACCCTTCCACTATCGCCCGAAGAGGGTGAAATTGGCGATGCCCAGGGGGAATGTCGGTCAGGCCTGGTCCTGATCGGCGGTGTCGAAGCTGGATCCAACCGCCTCGGCTGCCACCGGAGCAGGGCGATAGCCCCCCTCCCAAATGGTGCGCGTGCGTGCGTGCAGGTCCTGCCGCGTCAGGCCCCACAGCCGCAGGGCCTTGGCGAGATCGGCGCTGAGGTCGTGGGCCCCCGGAAAATCCTCGTAGCGCATCAACAGCCGGGCCGCGTCCACCAGGTGGTCGTCCCCTGGCACCTCGGCAGCGAGCAGCCGATCCACCACATCCCGATCGATGGCATAGAGAGGATGGCTCTGGTCGGGGTTGCCGGGTTCCATGGCAGGGCCGTTGGGGCCCCCAGCCTGCCGGAAAAGCCGCTCCCTAGGTTGGGGGGACCTGTGAACCCGGCCCCGATGGGCGCCATCCGGCTGGATTTGATTGGCCGCTACCTGCGGCCCCACCGCAAGGTGGTGCTGCGGGGCATGGCGGCCCTGGTGGTGGTGAACCTGTTGAGCGTCTCGATTCCGCTGCTGGTGCGGCAGGTGATCGACGATCTCCAGGATGGCTTTGCCCTGCGGGACGTGCTCGCCCAGGCGGGACTGATCGTTGCGCTGGCCACGGCCATGGGGGCGGTGCGGCTCTACTCCCGCATGCAGGTCTTTGGGGTGGGCCGGCAGGTGGAGGCCGATCTCAAGCAGCAGATCTTCGATCACCTGCTGCTGCAGGAACCCGGCTGGGTGCAGACCACCGGCAGTGGCGAAGTGATCAGCCGGGCCACCAGTGATGTGGAAAACGTGCGGCGCCTGCTCGGCTTCGCCGTGCTGAGCCTCACGAACACGGTGCTGGCCTACGCCCTCACCCTGCCGGCCATGCTCGCCATCGACCCCTGGCTGAGCCTGGCGGCGGTGGGGCTCTATCCGGTGATGCTGATGGTGGTGCGGCTGTTCGGCGGCCGCATGATGCGCCAGCAGCGTCGCCAGCAGGAGGCCCTCGCCTCCCTCAGCGACCTGATCCAGGAGGACCTCTCCGGCATCAGCGCCATCAAGATCTACGGCCAGGAAGCCACGGAGGAACAGGCCTTTGCCGGACGCAACCGGATCTACCGGGATGCGGCCCTCAACCTGGCCCGCACCCGCAGCACCCTGTTCCCGCTGTTGGAAGGCATCTCTTCGATCAGCCTGCTGCTGCTGCTCGCGCTGGGCAGCGGGCAGCTCGAGACCGGCCGACTCACGATCGGTGACCTGGTCGCCCTGATTCTGTTTGTGGAGCGGCTGGTGTTCCCGACGGCCCTGCTGGGCTTCACCCTCAACACCTTCCAGACCGGGCAGGTGAGCCTGGAGCGGGTGGAGGAGCTGCTGCGGCGCCAACCGCTGGTGGTGTCTCCAGAGTTGCCCCAGGCCCCCGGCCAGCCCAGCCGGGGTGCGGTGGAAGCCCGCGGGCTCACGGTGCGGTACCCCAACGCCCCCAGACCGGCGCTTGTGGACATCAGCTTCGCGCTGCAGCCGGGCGAACTGGTAGCGGTCGTCGGACCGGTGGGCTGCGGCAAGACCACCCTGGCCAGGGCCCTCGGGCGCATGGTGCACGTGGATCCCGGCCAGTTGTGGCTCGATGGGGTCGACATCACCACCCTGGATCTGGCAGAGCTGCGGGGCCGGGTCGGACTGGTGCCTCAGGAGGGCTACCTGTTCACCGCCAGCCTGGCGGACAACCTGCGCTACGGCGAACCGGAGGCGCCGCTGGAGCGGGTGCGGGAAGCGGCCCGCCAGGCCCGCCTGGACGGAGACATCAAGGGCTTTCCAGACGGCTACGACACCCTGGTGGGGGAACGGGGCATCACCCTCAGCGGCGGACAACGCCAGCGCACGGCCCTGGGCCGGGCCCTGCTGGTCCAGAGCCCGCTGCTGGTTCTGGACGACGCCCTGGCCAGCGTGGACAACACCACCGCCGCCGAAATCCTGCGCAGCATTCGGGAGGAGCGCTCCCGCCAGGGGAGCTCGGACCAGCCT
Organism: Cyanobium sp.; assembly: GCA_044342135.1. Taxonomy (GTDB): domain Bacteria; phylum Cyanobacteriota; class Cyanobacteriia; order PCC-6307; family Cyanobiaceae; genus Cyanobium_A. The sequence continues at coordinate 335 of JBIIQK010000072.1, read as the reverse complement.
GACGGCCGCACCATTTTGATGATCAGCCACCAGCTCTCGGCCGCAGCGGCCTGCGATCGGGTGCTGGTGCTCGAAGACGGCAGGCTGGTGCAGGAGGGAACCCACAACGACCTGCTCGCCCAACGGGGCACCTACCGGCGCCTCTGGGATCGGGAACAGGCCACCGAGCAGCTGCGGGCTGCGGGCTGACCCCTGCAGCTCAGGGCTGCGGACTGATCTCAACACTTGTTGAGCAGTTCGGACAAGCTCCGGTGCCGGGGCTTAGGTGGAGAGAGAACCCCGCCTCTGCGTCCCGCGCCATGGAGCCCGCTGCCCCATTCACCGGCTGGCCGTAC
>JBIIQK010000071.1:0-7627 GCA_044342135.1 Cyanobium sp. | reverse complement strand
CCAGGGTGCATCGGGGACGCTCCGGCCCGGTCCACCGAAGCCCCTGCCGTGCCGGCTCCGCCAATCCCCTGGGAATCGGCATGGCCGGCCAGAACCAGGATTTCGGTGGTGGCTGCCAGGGGCGCCTGGCCCACCCAGTCTTTGGCCAGACGGCTGCGGGGCCCGGTCAGGGGATCCAGGCTGGCCACCAGGGGGGCCTGGGCCGCGGCGGTGCCGCCGAGGGTGAGCAACCCGACCAGCACGGCCACCATCCCTGGGCATGGAGGCATGGGGCGTGGCGGCATGGCGGGCCTGAGCGGAGAACTAGATGGGTGAACTGAGCAGCTTGCCGTCGCTGAACAGGCCGAGCTGGGGGCCCAGTTCCAGTTCCAGTGCAATCAGTTCGTCGCGGTGGGCACGCAGGCGCAGGGCACTGCCCGTGGCGCTGTCGTGGCTGATCAGGCGCAGTTCCAGGGTCTCGGCGCGCATGGCCCGGTTGCGGTAAACGAGCCCCGCCGCCGGTCCCACCAGGGCCAGCAGCAGGGGCCACCAGCCCAGTTGGGGCAGCAGCTGGCGCAGCACCAGCCCCAGGCAGGCGGCCCCCACGGCTCCCAGCACGGAGAGCAACACCGCCAGCCAAGGGCTGGCCGCCACCTCGGCGCGAAAGCAGAGGTGGCGCCGTTCGGGATCACTCGATTCGGTCTGCCAACCGCGCTGCTGCAGCCAGTCACTGAGCTGACTCAGCACCTCCAGGGGGGGGCGGGAGGAGCGCACGTCCACCACGGTGGTGCGGTCCTTGCTGGCCGCCCGCAGAAAAAACACCAGGCCGATGGCCAGCAGCAGGGTGAGCAGCAGGGTGGAGCCGAGGTTGACCATGGGAGCCCTTCTTGCGGTTCATTCTGCCGTCGGCCGGCCGCGACGTGGCTTGTCAGCATGGGGGTGATCTTTTGCCTCCCCGGCATGGCCGCCCCCTCCGCCCCCAGCAACCTGCCAGCTCCTGCCCGGTTCGCCGTGTTTGACGGCGATCTCGATGCGGAGTGGGCCGCCCTCTATGCCGGCGCCCGGGCCCTGGCGGTGGATACCGAGGCGATGGGTCTGATCCACGGGCGCGATCGGCTCTGCCTGGTTCAGCTCTGCGACGACCACGACAACGTCTGCTGCATCCGCCTCTCCCGCGGCCAGAGCGAGGCGCCCCGGTTGAAGGCGCTGATGGAACACACCGCCATTGAGAAGGTGTTCCACTTCGCCCGCTTCGATGTGGCCGCGCTGGCAGAAAACCTCGGCATCGCCGTGAATCCGATTTTCTGCACCAAGATCGGCAGCCGCCTCGGCCGCACCTACAGCCCGCGTCACGGCCTCAAGGACGTGGTGCAGGAGCTGGTGGGTGTGGAGCTCGACAAGCAGGCCCAGAGCTCGGACTGGGGCAGGGTCGAAGACCTCTCCGATGCCCAGCTGACCTATGCCGCCGGGGATGTGCGCTATCTGCTGCCGGCCCGGGACCGCTTGGAAACCATGCTGCGCCGGGAGGAGCGTTGGGAGCTGGCCCAGCGGTGCTTCAGCTGCCTGCCGGTGTTCGCCGACCTTGACCGCCAGCGTTTTCACCTGCTGTTTGAACACTCCACCGGCGGCAACCGCTGAGCCCCTTGCCCGGGTGGCTCAGTCCTCAACCATGAAGTTGTCGTCGTTGCCCACCGCTTCCAGCAGAGAGGTGAGCAGCGCATGGTTGTTGGCGCTGTTGCCCTCGGCGTCGGTCAGCATCTGATCGGCCAGGTCCACCCGGGATGCTGTGTCCTTGAGGCCCGCCTGGGCGGCCTTGATGTCGACCTTGCGCCGAGCGGCCGCCAGGCTGATGCCCAATTGGCTGGCAAGCTTGCCGCAGGCGGCGTTGTAGGCCCGATCGGGAATGCCGGCCATGGGCGGCGTTGGCGCAGGGGATCAGCCCATCATCCCAGCAGACGCTGCTCCACCAACGCGGCGATCTGCTGGCTGCCCCCGGCGGCCCCCATGCGCCGGCGGCCGAGGGCTCCGAGGTGGTGGCCGATGGCGGGGGTGTGGAGCAGCTGCTGTAGCCGCCGCGCCAGCTCTTCCGGGTGGTGGCAAGGCAGCACGGCGCCCCCCAGCAGCCGGCTTTGGCGGCGGGCAAACCCAGCCTTGAACTGGGGCCCAGGCCCCGGCAGCGACAGGGAGGGCACCCCCAGTCCTGCCAGCTGCTCGGTGGCGGTGCCGGCGGTGGCCAGGCCCAGTTCGGCCCAGCTTGCCCAGTGGCTGAAGGTGTGCCTGCCGAGCAGCACCGTCCAGCGGCCCAGGCGCCAGCGGCTGCTCGCGCCGATGGCGGCGGCGTCCGGATCCGGTGCCAGGGCCTCGAAGCCTGCGCTGCCGAGCAGGTTGGACCAGTCGTCGACGCTGGGGGTGGAGCCGGAGGCCACCAGCACGGTGGTGGCTTCCGGCGGTTGCCCCAACCGGAGGCAGCCCAGCAGCCGGCGGGCATTGCCGAGGGCCTCCGGGAGGCGGCTGCCGGCCAGCAGGATCAGGCGCCGTTGGCTGTTCAGCCAGGCCGGCAGAGGGGTCTGGGGGAAGCCATCCATCATTGGGTTTCCCGGTGCCAGGGCCGCCACCCCATGGCGATGCAACCCCCGGGCGGTGAGCCGGTCACGCACGGCCACAAGCCGGCAGCGCCGGCTGCCCATCAAGGCCCATTCCCAGGGGTCCCATTCGCTGCCCTTGCAACGGTGGTAGCTATCGGCCAGGGGCGTCTGTCCCCAGCCAGTGGGAGCCGCCGAGGCCCAGGTGTAATCGCTCTTGGGCGTGCCGATGAAACCGAAACGGCCGCCGCCGCTCCAGGCCAGCAGCAGGGGCAGCAGGTCGCCTACGGCCAGCACGGGAGCGCCCTGCCGGGCCCAGTGGCGCACCAGTTGCAGTTGGCGCCAGCTCAGCAGCGGCAGACCGGCGGCCAGGTCGCGGGCCAGGCCCCGCAGGCTCTGGTTGCTGAACCCACCGCTGGGCAGCTGCAGCTGGGGGCCGAGCCGCTCGAGATGGCCCTCCGCTTCGGCCGTGGCGAAGGCCTCGCCCAGGCCGACCAGGGGCAGCACCCGGATCACCAGCTCCGGTCGTCGGGTCTGCAGGGCGCGCAGGATGCGCTGGGCGATCAAATCCTCCCCGTGGCCATTGCTCAGAACGAGCAGACGGTTCAGCGGCAGGGAGGACATGCCATGGCTGATACGATCCGCTGCAGGGAGTTTGCTCCCTGGGCGGCGGCATGGCCAAGTGGTAAGGCAGAGGATTGCAAATCCTTTACCCCCAGTTCGAATCTGGGTGCCGCCTTTTTCAAGCACCTGGGATGCCCGCTCCCAGGCCAGGCCTCTGCGCTGGCTCCGCTTCCATCGCTGGAGAGATCAGCTCTCTCACAGATCCCACACCGATGCAGCCGGACGCGGCATTTCTGCATAGGGTTTCCAGATCCCTTCCCTTTCCTCGATGAAGCGCTCCCCTTCCGTTGCGCGCTGGTTCCGGCTCCTGGCGGCCCTTCCCCTCACGGCTGCTGGGTTGGGAGTGGTTTCGGCACCTGCATCGGCCTGCGAGAAGCACCTCGATGGCCATCAGAACGGATCCGAGACCCAGGGTGAGGTGCAGGGAGAGCGCCGCTGAGCCAGGCCGGCCAGCTGGTTGCCCTTAGAACCGCGCTTTCGCCTCCCAGAACTGACCGTCCTGGTCCCGGGCCTGGCACTGCAGGGACTTGCGCTCCAGCAGGCAGCTGCCCTTGGCCATCCGGGCCAGGGGAATCGTGGGGGCCAGGCTGTCTTCCCAGGCCAGGCTGGTCGCCACGGTGGCCACCTCCAGGCGGATCGGCCAGCGGGGTTTGCACTGGCCATCCTTGCTGCAGCGCATCGGCCTCTGGCCGGGTGCCAGTGCGCCGCCGAACACCAGGTTCTGGCTGCCGAACCGCTGACTGCCTGAGGGGGTGATCAGTCGCACCGTCAGCAGCCCCTCCAGGTTTTGCTCCAGTCGCAGCCGTCCACAGCTCTGGCGTTGGGCCTGCAGGGGCAAGCCCACCAGACCCTGCAACAGCACGCAGTCCTGGAGCTTGCTCTCCCAACGGCCGAAGGCCTCAGCGTGGCCGGGGGGCACCCAGCCCAGCAGCACCAGGGTCAGGCTGAGGAGACCGGGACGGATGGGCCAGCTCCAGGGGCGGGATCGGGCCATCGGGTGCCTCAGTAGCCCGAGTCGGCCACGCAGCTGCCCTGGCAGCTGATGCCATTGCTGGCCGTGCGGCCGCAGTGCTGGCAGAGCACGGGCTCCTGCGGGGGAGCAGTGGGGCCAGAGGCGTTCAGGGGCCTGGCCAGCGGGGCGGAGCTGCCAGGGTTGGGGAGGTCAGGCATTCTGGAAGGCAGCACCGCTGGCACGGCCTTCCACGATGGCGCATCCACCGGCCCGTGCGCCTGGGATCGGCGTGGGCACCTGGGCCTGGGGAAACCAGTTCCTGTGGGGGTATGACCCCAGTCAGGATCCGGAGCTGCAGGCCACCTTTGAGGCGGCGGTGGCGGCTGGCCTGCTCACCTTCGATACCGCCGACTCCTACGGCACCGGCCGTTTCAACGGTCGCAGTGAAGCCTTGCTCGGGCGTTTCGTCGCGGCCCTGGCCCCAGAGCGTCGGGCGTCGGTGTGTGTGGCCACCAAGCTGGCTCCCTTCCCCTGGAGGCTGGGGCGCCAGGGCTACCGGCGGGCCTTCGAGGCCTCGAAGCAGCGCCTCGGCGGACGGATCGACCTGGTGCAGCTGCACTGGAGCACGGCCCGCTATGCGCCCTGGCAGGAAGGGCCGCTGCTCGATGGCTTGGCCGATCTGGTGCAGCGGGGTGAGGCCCGTGCGCTGGGCGTCTCAAACATGGGGCCGCGGCGGTTGCGGACGGTGCATCGCCGGCTGGCCGATCGGGGCGTTCGGCTGAGCAGCCTGCAGGTGCAACTGTCGCTACTGGCTGCAGAGCCGATCGGCGCCGGTGGCGTGGCGGAGGTGTGCCGGGAGCTCGGGATCCAGCTGATCGCCTACAGCCCACTGGCCCTGGGCTTGCTGGCCCGGCCCTTGAACCGTCAGACCTGGCCAGCGGGTCCGCGGGGGGCCCTGTTTCGCCGTTTGGCTCCGGCCCTGGTGGACCTGCAGGCGGAGATGGCCCGAATTGCCGGTGGGCAGCCCGGTGGTCTGGCCGCCGTGGCGCTCAACTGGTGCCGGGCCCACGGGGCGATGCCCATCCCGGGACTGCGTCGACCTGCACAGGTGGAGGAGGCTGCGGCGGCCCTGCGCTGGACCCTCAACCCTGAGGATTGTGCCCGCCTGGATGGGCTGGCCCTGGCGCTGGAAGCCCGGATGCCCGCCAATCCTTTTCAGAGCGATTAGCCCGCCTGGGCTGTCGGATCCAGGGTGAGCACCACCGGCAGGGCCTGGGGGCGAACCAGGGGCACCACGGGGGCGGCGCTGGCGTCGGGATGGCTGTCAGCCTCGGCGGCGGCGGCTTCGGGTCCGCAGGCGGCCAGAGCTTCCTGCAGCAGGGAATCAAAGGTCGAGCCTGGCAGCCGGTGACGGGCCAGCTCCAGAAACACCCGGGCCAGGGATTCTCCGGCGGCGGCCCGCAGGGCGGGGTTGTTGCGGCGGAGCTGCAATTCGTCGTCAATCGAGCGGAGGAAGCGCTCCGTGACATCCCGCTTGGTTGAGGCCCGGATGCGGGTGTCCTGCTCGGCTTCGGAGAGGAAGGGCTGGGCCTCGAGTTCCTCGAGTCGGCGCCCCAGGCTTTCCAGCACCTCCCGGGCTTCCTTGGCCACGTGGGCCAGCTGGCCGTCGGAGAGCCGGGGCAGATCGGCGACGTAGACCTTGCCGTGATCCCGCAGGGTGAGGAAGGTTGGGCGCAAGCCTCCGCGCTGGGGTGGGGCCACCGGTTCGCGGGGGCGCTGGGGGCGGCTCGGAGGGACGGGGCCGGCGGAGCTGCGACGGCGGGTGATGCGCTGACCGGAGGGCCTCTCCTGGGAAGCCCGGTCCTGGGGACCGCGTTGTTCGGAACCTAAGGATTGCGTCATAAACGACCTGTCTGATTTGTCTTCGTTCTTCTCGAGCACCACGTGGTCAGCCAGAGGATGCCCCTGTTGCCAGGGGGAGCGCTCTGGAGCCGGCGGGAAAGCCGGCGCAATACAGCTGCGAGTCCAGCACCCTAATCAGGGGTGGGGCGGGTTCCACGGCCGGAGATCAAGCTGATGCAATTGGCCAGCCCCTGCTCCCGCTGGGCTCAGGGGCGATAGGGGAGGCCCACCAGGGGGTGATCGCCGGCGCCGCCGCTGGCGACGTGGCCAAGCTCCCAGGCCGGGTGCCCTGCGGCATGGCAGATCGCCAACGCGTCGGCGACGGCGGCGCCCGGCACCACCAGGCAGTAGCCCACGCCCAGGTTGAAGGTGTTCCAGAGATCGGCCTCGGGCACTTCCCCGGCCTCTTGCAACCACTCGAAGAGGGGGGGGCGCTGCCAGCTGGTGGGGTCGATCACGGCGTGTACTCCCTCCGGCAGGCAGCGGGGCAGGTTTTCCGGCAGGCCGCCGCCGGTGATGTGGGCCATGCCATGGATCGGCAGGCCTGCCTCCAGAAGCGCTTTGACCAAGCTGCCGTACAGGCGGGTGGGGGTGAGCAGGGCCTCCAGCAGCGGTTGGTCACTCCCCGGCAAGCGGGTGAGGTCGTCAACCGCCTGGGTGTCGAGAATCCGACGCACCAGGCTGAATCCGTTGCTGTGGACGCCGCTGCTGGCAACGGCCAGGATGCGGTCGCCGGCCACGACAGCCCGGCCATCGATCACCGCACTGGCTTCCACCACGGCCACGCAGAAGCCGGCCAGGTCGTAGCGGCCGGGGCCGTAGAACCCCGGCATTTCGGCGGTCTCGCCCCCCAACAGGGCACAGCCGCTCTGGCGGCAGCCGTCGGCAATGCCCTCCACCACCTCGGCCATGGCCTCGGGGCTGAGCTTGCCTGTGGCGATGTAGTCGAGGAAAAACAGCGGTTCCGCTCCGCTGGTGATGACGTCGTTGACGCACATCGCCACCAGATCGATGCCGACGCCGTGGTGCCGGCCATGGGCCTGGGCCAGTTCGAGCTTGGTGCCGACGCCGTCGGTGCCGGCGACCAGCAGGGGCTCCCGCAACCCAGCGGGCAGGCGGCAGAAGCCGCCGAAGCCCCCCAGGCCGCCCATCACTTCGGGGCGATGGGTGGCCTCCACGCTGGATCGGATCCGATCCACAAAGGCCCGGCCGGCGACCACGTCCACGCCCGCTGTGCGGTAGTCCATCCCGTTGCAGTCCATCAGGAGCAGTGCTCCGATCCTCCAACGCCAGCCGACCCACCACCAGGCCGTGGACGATCTGCGGATTGGCACGCGGTGCGATCAGCTGCGCTGATGCGAGGCATTTGGGTCGCTGATCTGTGGCGGACTTGTCGACCCCGGCTCAGCCCTGTTAGGGCCTGCGCTGTTGGATTTGATGACAAAAGCTGATCACTCTTCGGGGTGTCGTTTTTGACCAAAACCACCGTGCACAGCCGTTAACTTTGCGGCGTCGTCAATTCCCGATAGGAACTCCGAACGCGAATTCGGTTCTCATCTCCATTTCGATTGAGACCGGATCCTACGCT
>JBIIQK010000070.1:0-7628 GCA_044342135.1 Cyanobium sp. | reverse complement strand
ATCCCATCGCTCCCCACCAGCTCCCCAAAAATGCGGGCCGTATCGGTTTTGAGCCCGTTGGTGCCGTTGATCAGTTTCTGCTGGCCATTGAAGAAGTTGAAAAACACCAGCAGGGCGGCCTGGGTGAGGATCGAGAAGTAGACCCCCTTGATGCGGTTGCGGAAGACGAGGTAACCCAGCACGCCAGCCACCAGGGCAGGCAGCACCCAGATGCAGAGGCCCGTGAACAGGGGCGAACTGAACGGCTGCCAAAACGCTGGCAACGCCTTCACGCCATAGAGGCCGAAGAATTCGGGCAGCTCACCCGGCGCCAGGGCACTGAGCTGGAGATGCATGCCCACCGCATAGCCGCCCAAAGCGAAGAAGATCCCCTGCCCCAGGCTCAGCATCCCGGTGAAACCCCAGATCAGGTCGATCCCCAGAGCCACGATCCCCAGGGAGAGGAAACGGCCCAGCAGATTGAGCCGGAAGGGCGGCAGGATCGCCGGAAGAATCAAACCGGCGGCCACCAGCAACAGCCAGGGCAACCAGGAACGCAGTTTCGCCATCGCTCAGGCCTCCACCAGACGGCCCTTCTGCGGGAACAGACCCACCGGCCTGAACTGCAGGAACACCACGATCAAGGCGAACACGAGCACCTTGGCCATCGAGGTGGTGGCAAAGAAGGTGATCAGCTCATGGAGGGCCGCAGGCATGGCGGGCCACACCAACAACAGGGAGCCGGAGCCGATCACGTAGCTGAGCACGCCAATGCCCAGGGCCGCCACCACCGTGCCGAGGAGTTTGCCGACCCCGCCGAGCACCACCACCATGAAACAGTCCACGATGTAATTGCCGCCGAGATTCGGGCCCACCGAACCCAGCAGGGTCACTGCCACACCGGCCACACCGGCCAGGCCCGAACCCACCAGGAAGGTGAGGGCGTCGACAGTTTCGGTGGGGATGCCGAGGCAATCACTCATCGAGCGGTTCTGGGTGACGGCGCGAATGCGGATACCCCAGACGCTCTTCTGCAGGAACCAGTGCACGGCAACCAGCGCCACGGCCGTGAGGGCGATGATGAACAGGCGGGCGGTGGGCATGTTGACGGCGCCGAGATCCACCGAGCCACGCAGCCAGAGGGGCGCGGTGACATCGATGTTGCGGGCGCTGAACCAGGGCTGATCCAGCACCCGCACCCCACCCAAACCAGAAGCCAGACCAATGCCCACCAGGGCCGACAACACCCAGCAGCCCACCCCCACAAGCGGAGTCCAGCGCTGCTGCCACCAGGCCTTGGGCAACAGCCGCGGGGCCACCAGGCCGAGGGCCACCGCCACCACCAGACCAACCACAAACGCACTGCTCACCGAGCGCACGAATTGCTGCAGGATCAGGCTCACCCCCCAGGTGGCCAGGAGGGTTTCCAGAGGCCGCCCATAGAGACGGCGAATCACGGTTTTCTCGAGCAGCAATCCGGCCAGGCCACTCACCAGAAAGGCCAGGGGAATCGCCACCAGGATGTAGATGGGGAACAGGCCCTCCAGGGGGCCATTTTTAAACAGGTTCTGCACCACAAAGGTGGTGTAAGCCCCGAGCATCATCAACTCGCCGTGGGCCATGTTGATGACCCCCATCAGGCCGAAAACCACAGCCAGGCCAAGGGCGGCCAGCACCAGCACCGAGCCGATGGCAAGACCGTTGAAGAGTGTGTCGTAGAGAAGATCCATGGCGCCCAGACGGGCTCAGCAGGGGAAACGGGTGCACAAAAGAAGAGAAAAGGGGGAGCCGAAACTCCCCCACAGATCAGACGTCAATCCGTAAGCCCAGGGCTCACATTTTGAACTTGCCGGCGTCGGGACGCTTCTGGGTCCAGTCACAGGTGTAGCCCTTGGTTTCGGGCACGTACTGGTTCCAGGCCACAGGCTTCACGAAGCCCTTGTTCTCGAGGATCTTGAACATGCCGTCCTTCTGCACCTCGCCGATCAGCACCAGCTTCTCGACGTGGTGGTTGGGCTGCACGGTCACCTTGCCTTCCGGTGCATCGAAGCTCACCCCGATCAGGGCCTCACGCACCTTGTTGTCGTCGACGCTGTTGGCCTTTTCAGCCGCAGCAGCCCACAGGTACACCATCATGTAGGCAGCTTCCGCAGGATCATTGGTGACCCGGTTGTCGCCGTACTTGGCCTTGAAGTTCTTGGTGAACTCCTTGGAGGCTGGGGTATCGAGGCTCTGGAAGTAGTTCCAGGCCGCATAGGTGCCTTCGAGATACTCAGGACCAATCGCAGCGATCTCCTCTTCGGCGATCGAGAAGCTCATGATCGAGTAGCCGTTGGCCGGGGTGATACCGGCGGCCTTCATCTGCTTGAAGAAGGCCACGTTGCTGTCGCCGTTGAGGGTGTTGACGATCACACCACCCTTGGGCAGGGCCTGCTTGATCTTGGCAATGATCGGAGCCACCTCGGTGTTACCCAGGGGCAGGTAGTCCTCACCCACCACCTTGCCGCCATTGGCCTTCAGCTGCTCCTTCATGATCGTGTTGGCGGTGCGCGGATACACGTAATCCGAGCCCACCAGGAAGAAGTCCTTGCCCTTGTTCTTCAGCAGCCAGTCCACGGCAGGCTCAGCCTGCTGGTTGGGGGCAGCACCGCTGTAGAAGATGTTCTTGGAACACTCCTGACCCTCGTACTGAATCGGGTAGAAGAGGAAGTGGTCCTTGGCCTCGAACACCGGCAGCATCGCCTTGCGGCTGGCGGAGGTCCAGCCTCCGAAGACCACAGAGACCTGGTCCTGATCGATCAACTTCTTGGCCTTCTCCGCGAAGGTGGGCCAATCGGAAGCCCCGTCTTCCTCGACGGGAACGATCTTCAGCTTCTTGCCATCGACCAACACGCCACCCTTGGCGTTGATCTCATCAATGGCCATCAATTCGGCTTCGGCCACCGTGTTCTCGGAGATGGCCATGGTGCCGGAGCGGGAATGAAGGATGCCCACCTTCACTTCGCCGTCAAAGTCTCCGGAGGCCTTTTCACCGCCACCGCAGGCCACCAGCGACAGGCTTGCCGCCACCGCCGTAGCACCGGCGACATAACGGAAAGCCGCTTTGCGCATGAGGGAAGGATCCATAAAAACTCCTACAGGAAACCGCTGAATGTGCCGCTGCTGTTCAGCGGTGATTGGGAAGGTATCGAGCCGAACGACCTGGGCTATGTAGCCGTTGAAACGGTTCTTCCAACCGCCCGCAAGCCCATCTCCAGCCAGCAACAAAACGGGCGAGAACAGCACCAACGCCAGCGCCACCGTCTGTTGCGATCGCTACGAAAAAGTCGGCAGGACGGGCAACTGGGCCAGCAGAAAGTCCTCCACCGCCTCGAGCCCCTCGCCCGTGCGGATGTTGGTGAAACACCAGGGGCGGCCGGGACGCATCCGCTCGGTATCCCGCTGCATCACCTCCAGGCTGGCTCCCACCAGCGGAGCCAGGTCGATCTTGTTGATCACCAGCAGGTCGGAGCGGGTGATGCCGGGCCCCCCCTTGCGGGGGATCTTGTCGCCGGCGGCCACATCGATCACGTAGATGCAGAGGTCCACCAACTCCGGGCTGAAGCTGGCGGCCAGGTTGTCGCCGCCGCTCTCCACCAGCACCAGATCCAGATCTGGGAAGGCAGCCTCCAGCTCCGCCACGGCGGCCCGGTTGATCGAGCAGTCCTCGCGGATGGCCGTGTGGGGGCAACCGCCCGTTTCCACGCCGCGGATGCGCTCGGGCTCCAGGGCGCCGGCGCGGGTGAGGAACTGGGCGTCCTCCTGGGTGTAGATGTCGTTGGTGACCACGGCCAGCTGCAGCCGCTCGCGCAGCCGGCGGCAGAGGGCCTCCACCAGGGCCGTCTTGCCCGAGCCCACCGGCCCGGCCACGCCCACCCGCAGCTTGCTCATCCCTGGCGCTCAGCTGCGGAACAGCCTGGAGTAGAGCTCGGCGTGGCGCAACTGGGCCAGGCCCGCCCCCACACCTCCGCTCCACAGCTGATCCGGATCCGCCACCGCCAGCGCCTGGGCCCGCTCGGCGACCAACGGGGCCAGGGCGAGTTGCAGCCGCTGGGCCTCCGTGGAACCCAGGGGCACCAGCCGCACCGCCGCGCTGAGCTGGTTGGCCACCCAGCCGAAGAGATAGGCCTCCACCAGCTCCGCCGCTGGGATCTCCAGGGCGCGGCCCGCCAGCGCAAAGGCCGCCGGCCAGGCCAGGTCCAGCGCCGGTGGGGCAAAGCCCAGATCCAGCAGCAGCCGCAGCAGCGATCCCCCCATCTGACGCTGCTGGGCACGCACCTCCGGCGCCTCCCGCAGGGCCAGCAACCAGCCATCGCGCTCGCGCAGTTCGGCCTCCTGGGCCACCAGCAAGCCAGGCAGGCTGGCGGCCTCCACGGCCAGGGCTCCACGGCGCAGCTCGGCCTCGAGCCAGGCCGCCACAGCCGGGCCATCGGTCAGCAGACCCTGCTGCACCAGCACCTCCAGCCCCTCGGAATAGCTGAAGGCCCCCACCGGCAGCGCCGGGCTGACCAGCTGATACAGCCGCAGCCGGCTAGTGGTCATGGCTGTGGGAATCGCCGTAGGCGCCCGATTCAGGTTGGAAGGGGGCCTGGAGTGGCGTCACCTGCAGACCCCGATGCTCCAGGAGATGGGCCAGCACTGGGTCTTCAAGCAAGCGCAGCTCGCCGGGATGGATTTCCAGGGCCACGTGGCGGTTGCCGAGGTGATAAGCCGCCTCCAGCAGGGCCAGGGGGTTAGCACTGCACACCTGCAGCAGGGCCTCTGGCGCCGCCTGCACCTGCACCAGGGCCGCGTCCCCGGGCTGCTCCGCCAGCCATTCCCCAGGCTCCAGGGCTCCACCGCGGGGCAGCTGCAGCACCAGCTCCTGGCCACAGCGGGTGCGGCAGCGTCCCCGCAACCGGGTGCGTTCCTCGGCCGTGAGCGCCAACACCCAGGCCGGCCCGCCGGCAGCGGGGGCCACCAAGCCACGGCACCGCAGCACCGGGGGCTGGGCAGCAGGCTCGGAGCTGGCCATCGCTGGAGGCACCATGGAGGTTGATCAGCATGCCTGGTGCAGGGTTCCACAGTGAGGGTTCCACCGTGCTCCCCTTGAACGCCATCCCCGGCCGCTGGCACGGCCAGGCCTCCCTGCGTTTCCTCATCCCTGAACGGGGCCCTGGGACGCCCGCGGACACGATTCACCAGGGCAGCACCACGGCGCCGCTGAAACTGCAACGGGCGGTTCAACATGCCGATGGCCGCTGCGTGCTGCCCCTGCTCCACACCGCCGGCGGGCTGGTGGGGGGCGACCAGCTCACGGTGCGCGCCACCCTGGAGCCCCGCAGCCGAGCCCTGCTCACCAGCGTCGCGGCCCAGAAGGTGTACGGCACCGTGGGGCGCTCCCGCCTGGCTCCGGAGGGGCAGTGGGCGCGCCAGACCCTGCACTTCAGCCTCGCTCCCCAGAGCAACCTGGAATGGCTGCCCCAGGAGGTGGTGCTGTTCGCCGATGGGCTGCTGGAGCAGAGCGTGGAGGTGGAGCTGGCCGATGGGGCCAGCTGGCTGGGCATGGACGTGGTGCGGCTGGGCCGCAGTGCCGCCGGCGAAACCCTGGGGCAGGGCCGCTGGCGCTCCCGGCTGCGCATCCGCCGGCTGGGCCCCGGGGGCCCCCGCTGGGAGCTGGTGGATCCCCTCGAAATCAGCGCCGCCAACCTCACGGACGAACACGGCATGGCTGGCCAGGCGGTGCTGGGCACCCTGGTGTGGGCCGCTCCGGCCCCCCTGGAGCCGGGGGTCCTGGCGGAGCTGCTGGCCGCTGGCCGCCGCGATCGCCAGGGTCTGGAGGGCGCCATGGTGTGCGGAGCCCTGGAGCAGGGCCTGATCGCCCGCTACCGGGGGCCTTCAAGCCAGGCGGCACGCTTCTGGTTCACCCGGTTATGGGCCCGGATCCGGGCCGCCCAGGGGCTGCCGCAGCCTGCCCTGCCACGGGTGTGGCCCTTTCAGGAACAACCCCTGGCAGGGGTGGTTCAGGCTGAACCCTGAATCGAGCGGGGCCACTGCCAGAGTTGGGCCATGCATCTCACCCCTCAGGAAAAGGACAAGCTGCTGATCGTCACCGCCGCCCTGCTGGCGGAGCGGCGCCTCAACCGCGGCGTCAAGCTCAACCACCCCGAAGCGGTGGCCTGGCTGAGCTTCCTGGTGATCGAAGGCGCCCGCGATGGCAAGACCGTGGCCGAGCTGATGGGCGAAGGCAGCACCTGGCTCAGCCGCGACCAGGTGATGGAGGGGGTGCCGGAACTGGTGCAGGAGGTGCAGATCGAGGCGGTGTTCCCCGATGGCACCAAGCTCGTCACCCTCCACGACCCCATCCGCTGAACGCCCTGCCATGGCCCCCCTGATCCCCGGCGAACTGATCCCCGAACCCGGCGAGCTAGAGCTCAATGCGGGCCGGCCCGTCACCACCCTGCTGGTGGCCAACACGGGGGATCGGCCCGTGCAGGTGGGCTCCCACTTCCACTTCTTCGAGGCCAACGGCGCCCTCCAGTTCGAGCGGGAGGCGGCCCGGGGCCTGCGCCTTGACATCCCCGCCGGCACGGCGATCCGCTTCGAGCCCGGCGACAGCCGCAGCGTGAACCTGGTGCCCTTCGCTGGAGCCCGGCGGGTGTTCGGTTTCAACGGCCTGGTCAACGGCCCCCTGGATTGACGCGACCCCCACACCCTTCCCATGCCCTACCGCATCTCCCGCCGCGCCTACGCCGAGACCTACGGCCCCACCACCGGCGACCGGCTGCGGCTGGCCGACACGGAACTGATCCTGGAGGTGGAGAAGGATTTCACCGTCTACGGCGATGAGGTGAAGTTCGGCGGCGGCAAGGTGATCCGCGACGGCATGGGCCAGGCCCAGACCACCCGAGCCGAGGGGGCGGTGGACACCGTGATCACCAACGCCCTGATCCTCGACTGGTGGGGGATCGTGAAGGCCGACATCGGCCTGCGTGACGGCCGGATCGTGGCGATCGGCAAGGCGGGTAACCCCGACATTCAGGACGGGGTGGACATCGTGGTGGGCCCAGGCACCGAGGCCATCGCCGGCGAAGGCCACATCGTGACCGCCGGTGGGATCGATACCCACATCCACTTCATCTGTCCGCAGCAGGTGGAGACCGCCCTGGCCAGCGGGGTGACCACCATGCTCGGCGGCGGCACCGGCCCAGCCACTGGCTCCAACGCCACCACCTGCACCCCCGGCGCCTTCCACATGGCCCGGATGCTGCAGGCAGCCGAGGGCCTACCCGTGAACCTGGGCTTCTTCGGCAAGGGCAACGCCAGCACCCCCGAGGCGCTCGAGGAGCAGATCCGTGCCGGCGCCATCACCCTCAAGCTCCACGAGGACTGGGGCACCACCCCGGCGGCGATCGACTGCTGCCTCACGGTGGCCGACCGCTTCGACATCCAGGTGGCGATCCACTCCGACACCCTCAACGAGGCCGGATTCGTGGAGGACACGATCCGCGCCATCGGCGGCCGCACCATCCACACCTTCCACACCGAAGGCGCCGGCGGTGGTCATGCGCCGGACATCATCCGGATCTGTGGGGAAGCCAACGTGCTGCCCAGCTCCACCAACCCCACCC
>JBIIQK010000069.1:0-7816 GCA_044342135.1 Cyanobium sp. | reverse complement strand
GAGGTGCCGAAGAAGGGATAGCTGTGGGCGTAGTTGGTGGTGCCGTCGAGGGGATCGACGCACCACTCCAGATCGCCGGGTCTGGCCTGGCGACCGCTCTCCTCGGCCAGCACGCCGATGGTCGGGGTGTCCGCCGCCAGCACCGCCAGCACCGCCGCTTCGGCGGCGTGGTCGGCTTCGGTCACGAGGTCGCCCGAGCGCCCCTTCTCCCGCACCTGCTCGAGCTTGCCGAAGTGTTGGCGCAGCTGGGCTCCCCCAGCTTCGGCGGCCCGACGGGCCACATCCAGAAGCCGTTCCAGTTCGCCCGGGCTCAGCCCGGAGCGCTGGAAGGCATCCATGGATTGGCGGATGGGTGCTCCGGAGGCTGCCATCACTCCTCGTCCAGGGGCAGACCGGCCCGCACCCGGCCCCGGCCGAAATGCCGTCCGAACTGCAGCTCGTAGACCTCATCCTCGTCCTGGGTCTCCACCTCGAGGGGCCCGGTGGCCCGGGCCACGCACAGCAGCCCGTAGCCCTCCGCCCGCAGCTCCCGGGAGAGGCCGAGGGCCTCGCGGTGGTCGATCTCACCGGCCAGCACCCGCACGGCACAGGCGGTACAGCAGCCGTTGCGGCAGCTGAAGGGCAGGGGATCGCCCTGCTGTTCAAAGCTGCGCAGGATGTACTCCCCCTCAGGCACGTCGTGACGGATCACCTGGCCCGTTTGGCGCCAGTGGATGGTCACCGGGTGGGTGACAGGCGGCGTGGCCGGGTGGGTGCGCGGGATGGGGCTACTCATGCTGCTACATTGCCATCCGGTTGCCCCATTTTGCCCCTGGAGAGGTGGCCGAGTGGTCGAAGGCGCAGCACTGGAAATGCTGTATAGGGGCAACTCTATCGAGGGTTCGAATCCCTCCCTCTCCGTTTCAAAAGCCGGCTTCGCAGCCGGCTTTTTTATGGCCTGAAAACCAGGCCTATAAACACAATCAGCTGGCCGCGATGCTTAGCCGAAGCGACCGCTCACGTAATCCTGGGTGGCTTGCTGTCCCGGAGCATTGAAGATGCGCTCGGTGTCATTGAATTCCACCAGATAGCCCACCTTGCCGGTGCCGCCCTCCACCGCTTCGGCGTTGAAAAAGGCCGTCTGATCCGCAACCCGAACCGCCTGCTGCATGTTGTGGGTCACGATGATGATTGTGTAGCTCCGCTTGAGCTCGTGCATCGTTTCTTCGATCTTCAGCGTCGAAATGGGATCGAGGGCCGAGCAGGGCTCATCCATCAGGATTACCTCCGGCTCCGTGGCGATGGCCCGGGCGATGCAGAGGCGCTGCTGCTGGCCACCGGAGAGGGCCAGGCCGCTCTCGCGCAGTTTGTCCTTGCACTCGTCCCACACGGCAGCCTTGCGGAGGGAGCGCTCCACCAGTTCATCCATGTCCCCTTTGAACCCGTTGATGCGAGCTCCAAAGGCGATGTTTTCGTAAATCGTTTTGGGGAAGGGATTGGGTTTCTGAAACACCATGCCGATCCGCCGACGCACTTCCACCGGATCCACCCGGGGGTCGTAGAGGTCGTGTCCGTCAAACACCACCCGGCCCTTCAGCTTGCAACCGGGGATCAGGTCGTTCATGCGGTTCAGAGCCCGCAGAACGGTGGATTTGCCGCAGCCTGAAGGTCCGATGAAGGCCGTCACCCGTCCCCGAGGAATGTCCATAAAGACATTCTTGACAGCTTCAAACTTCCCGTAGGAAATGGTGACGTTCTGCAGGGACATGCAGGCATCCACCGTGGCGGTGTTGGCGGCGGATGTTTGGTAAGAGCTGCTGGTCATGGGTCTGGAGAAGATGGGGAGGAGTGGTGTGAAATGGCGTTTAGACTTTGGCCATCCGACTGATCCAGCGTGCCAATAGATTTGCCCCGAGAATCATCATGACCAGCACAAAAGAGGCGGCCCAGGCCAGGGCATTTTGGGCCTCATAGGGCATGATCGCAAAGTTGAAGATCAGCACCGACATGGTGGCAATCGGGCTGAAGATCCCATCTGGCCAGAATGGGGAGAAGAGGGCTGTGAAAATCAGCGGGGCAGTTTCCCCCGCAGCCCTGGCAATCGCCAGGACAATCCCTGTAGCGATTGGAGTGAATGCAGAGGGAAGGGTGATTCGCGTGACCGTGACAAATTTCGAGGCTCCGACCCCGTAGGCCCCCCAGCGGAGTTCCTGAGGCACCAGCTTCAGTCCCTCATCGGTGGTTTTGATCACCGTGGGCAGCATCAGTACGGCCAAAGCGATGCCACCGGCGAGGGCGCTGTAGCTCTGGTCGAAAAAGATGCGCGTCGTCACCACAACGCCGTAGATAAATACGCCCGCAATGATTGAGGGAACACCGGCCAACACGTCATTGCCGAAGCTGACAAACTGCGCGAACCAACCGCGACTGGAGTATTCGCTCAGATACACCCCACCCCCCACGCCGACGGGGATGGCGATCAGGGACGCGATCAGGGTCACCAGAATTGTCCCGAGGATGGCGTTGCTGATGCCGCCACCGTCTAGGCCAGGCGGGGGGGGCAATTCGGTCAGCAAGCCAAAGCTGAGCAGCCGTCCCCCCTGGACAAGCACGTGAACGATGACGAGGAACAGGGGAAGAACCGCGATGGTCGCAAAAACCCCTGCAACGGTGGTGAACAGCAAGTTGAGGCGATTGCGCCGCAGGCTCGGGTCAAAGTGCAGCGGCCGCCTGTCGAACAGGGCGCTGGTGGCGTAGGTGATCGGTGCCGGAGTCGCCATGGGGAGGGTCAATAACGCAGGCTGAGGCGTCGCACAATCCACTGGGCTGCCACATTCACGGAGAAGGTGAGCACCATCAGGATCAGGGCGGCATACATCAGGGCAGACACCTGGATGCCATCGGCTTCTCCGAATTGGTTGGCCAGCATGGAGGCAATGGTGTTGCCAGGGGCCAACAGGGAGAAGTTGAAGTTGAGGGAGTTACCGATAATCATCGTTACCGCCATGGTTTCGCCCATGGCCCGGCCCAGGGCGAGCATCACCCCGCCGGTAATGGCCGAAATGGCCGCAGGAAGGATCACGCTGAAGATCGCTCCCCAGCGGGTGGTGCCCACGCCATAGGCGCCCTGACGCAGCTCGATCGGCACCTGGTTCAGGGCATCGCGGGAAATGGCGGTGATGATCGGCAGCACCATCACCACCAGGATCAGGATCGCTGGCGCCATCCCCGGGCCCTGGGGGACGGTGTTGAAGAACGGACTCCAACCCAGCAGCGTGTGGAGCAAGTCGAGGGCAGGGCGGACTGCTGGTTCCATCACGAAGATGGCCCACAGACCCAAGACCACGGATGGGATTGCAGCCAGTAGCTCCACCATCAGGCCGATGGATTCGCGCAGGGCCTTGGGGATCAGGTCTTCGGTGATGAAGATCGCCGTGCCCACTCCCAGAGGCACGGCGATCAGCAGGGCCATCAAGGAGCTCACCAGGGTGCCGTAAATGGCAACGAACGCCCCGTACTGCTCGTTGACCGGGTCCCAGTTCGAGGTGGTGAGGAAGTTCAGCCCGAAGGTGGTGATCGCCTCGCGGGCCCCCTGGAACACCGTGAGAAAAATGCCCACCAACACGATGGCCACCGTGGAGGCCAGCAGCAGGGTCACCTGGCGGAAGCCCAGATCCACCAGCTTTTCCGCCGGAGGCCGGCGACGCAGGGTGAACGCATCGGCGTTCAGGGCGGGGTTGGGATCCGTCGGCATGGGGGTGCGAGGCTTTGCATCGGTCAGCGCGGAGTTGGCCGATCCCTGCGAAATCTACGAAGTGCCCCTCTCCGGGGCGTTTAAGTGGTGATTAACGTCTGGAAGCCCGGTAGTTTTGGGGCTCCACAGCGCGGGGCTACGCCAGCCGGTTTCATGGGTCGACGGGTTTCCTGGCACGGGGTTTCAGGTCGCAGGGCTGCAGGTCCAGGCCGCAGGGTTGCGTGTCCCGGCCAAGAGGTTGCATGTCGCGGCCGAGGAGTTGCATGTCGCGGATAGTCGGTATCGACCTGGGCACCACCAATTCGGTGGTGGCCGTGCTGGAGGGTGGGCGTCCCCAGGTCATCGCCAGCGCCGAGGGCGGCCGCACCACGCCGTCGGTGGTGGGCTTCAGCCGCGACCAGGAACTGCTGGTGGGTCAGTTGGCCCGCCGGCAGCTGGTGTTGAACCCGCGCAACACCTTCGCCAACCTCAAGCGCTTCGTCGGCCGCCAGTGGGACGAACTGGAGGAGGGCAGCCTGTCGGTGCCCTACACCGTGCGCGCCAACGACCAGGGCAACGTGCGCGTGGTCTGCCCGGCCACCGAGCGGGAGTACGCCCCGGAGGAGCTGGTCGCCAGCATCCTGCGCAAGCTCGTCGACGACGCCTCCACCTACCTGGGTGAGGCGGTGGAGGCCGCGGTGATCACCGTGCCCGCCTACTTCAACGACGCCCAACGCCAGGCCACCCGCGACGCCGGCCGGTTGGCTGGAATCAGCGTGGAGCGCATCCTCAACGAGCCCACCGCGGCCGCCCTGGCCTACGGCTTTGACCGCAGCACCGTGAAGCGGGTGCTGGTGTTCGACCTCGGTGGCGGCACGTTTGACGTCTCCGTGCTGCGCATTGCCCAGGGCGTGTTCGATGTGAAGGCCACCAGCGGTGACACCCAGCTGGGCGGCAACGACTGGGATCGCCGCATCGTCGACTGGCTTGCCGACGGTTTCCAGCAGGAGCATGGCCTCGACCTGCGCCGCGATCGCCAGGCCCTGCAGCGCCTCACCGAAGCGGCGGAGAAGGCCAAGATCGAGCTGAGCGGCGTGCAGAGCACCCCCATTTCCCTCCCGTTCATTGCCACCGGTCCGGAGGGCCCTCTCCACATCGAAACCACCCTGGAGCGCCGGGTGTTTGAGGGGCTCTGCCCCGACCTGCTGGATCGGCTGCTCCGCCCGGTCCAGCGTGCCCTGCGGGATTCCGGTCTGGCGGCTGAGGACATCGATGACGTGGTGCTGGTGGGTGGCTCCACCCGCATGCCGATGGTGCAGGAAATGGTGCGCACACTGATCCCCCTGGAGCCCTGCCAGTCGGTCAATCCCGACGAGGTGGTGGCGATCGGCGCGGCGGTGCAGGCCGGCATCCTCACCGGCGAGTTGCGCGATCTGATGCTCAACGACGTCACGCCCCTGTCGCTGGGTCTGGAAACCATCGGCGGTGTGATGAAGGTGCTGATCCCGCGCAACACCTCCATTCCTGTGCGCAAGAGCGACCTGTTCAGCACCTCCGAAGCCAACCAGAGCTCGGTGGAGATCCATGTGCTGCAGGGAGAGCGGCAGATGGCCGCCGACAACAAGAGCCTGGGGCGGTTCCGCCTGTCCGGCATTCCGCCGGCACCCCGGGGTGTGCCCCAGGTGCAGGTGTCCTTCGACATCGATGCCAACGGGTTGCTCCAGGTGTCGGCTACCGACCGCACCACCGGCCGGCAGCAGAGCGTCAGCATCCAGGGCGGCTCCAACCTCAGCGAAGAGGAGATCGCCAAGCTGATTGAGGAGGCGGAGCAGAAGGCCAGCGAAGACCGCCGTAAGCGATCGGAGATCGATCGCCGTAACCGGGCCCAGACCCTGGTGGCCCAGGCCGAGCGCCGCCTGCGCGATGCGGCCCTGGAGTTGGGGCCCTACGGGGCGGAACGTCAGCAGCGCTCGGTGGAGATGGCCCTGCGCGATGTGCAGGATCTGCTGGCTGCGGATGATCTGGTGGAGCTGGAACTGGCCGTGAGCCAGCTGCAGGAGGCCCTGTTCGGCCTCAACCGGCGGCTGCTGAGCGAGCGCAAGGCGGACCAGGGCCCGCTGCAGGGGTTGAAGAACACCCTTGGCTCCCTCAAGGATGAGTTGTTTGCCGACGACGACTGGGATGACTGGAACCGTCCCGGCAGCGACCCCTGGGCCTCTCCGCCCCCCCGCTACGACCGGGAGCCTTCCTACCGCGAGCCTTCTTTCCGCGAACCCGCCTATCGCGAGCCGTCCTATCGGGACCCTGCTTACGGCGAGCCTGCCTATCGCGATCCTGAGCCGGCCCTGCGCCAGCGTCGTCCCCGCGATGACGATCCCTGGGGGGATGGGTCCTACCGGTGACGCGTAGCCCTGCTGCCCCGCCCGACTACTGGTCGGTCCTGGGCCTCGAGCCCGGAGCCGATGCCGGCAACCTCAAGCGCGCCTTCCGCGCCCAGGCCCGCCGCTGGCATCCCGACCTCAACGGCAACGATCCCCTGGCCGAGGAGCGTTTCAAGCTGGTCAACGAGGCCTATGCGGTGCTCTCCGATCCGCGGCGGCGCCAGGCCTGGGAGGCGGGCGCTCCCGGGTCTGGGACCACGGCCTCCGAGCCCCAGGATCCCTTTGCCACCGGCTTTCCAGACTTCGAGGACTACCTCGATGCCCTCCTGGGGGAGCGGCGCCGCTCGCGCCGTCCGTCCACCTCGGATGGGGTTGATGCCGAGCGGGAGGCGGAGCGCGACCCTGAGCCGCCCGACCATCCCCAGCCGCCGCGGCAGCCTTCGGGTTCGGTGACCGCCTCGCCGCCGCCACCGCCGCCGGTGCAGGCCTCCAGCGACCAGGAGAGTCTGGTGGAGCTCAGCCCCGAGCAGGCCCTGCAGGGGGAGCGGGTGGAGTTGGAGTTGGCCGATGGCACGGCGGTGGAGGTGTGGACCCCGCCCCTGGCCGGTGATGGTTGGCGCCTGCGGCTGGCCGGCGTGACCCCCGGTGGGGGAGACCATTTCCTCCAGTTGCGGGTGCGGACGGAGGAGGGGCTGCGGATCGATGGTTTGCGGGTGCTCTATCCGCTCGAACTCACCCCCGCCGAGGCGGCCCTGGGCTGCCAGGTGGTGGTGCCCACCCTGCGGGGAGAAGTGAAGCTGCGGGTGCCGCCGGGCTCCTCCAGTGGCCGACTCCTGCGGTTGCGTGGTCGGGGCCAGGAGTGGGGAGAGTTGCGCGGCGACCAGCTGGTGGAAGTGCGGATCGTGGTGCCCGAGCAACTCGATGACGCCGAGGCCGCCCTCTACCGTCGCCTGCAGGAGTTGGCCAACGACCCCGAAGGCCTGCAGCGGTGACACACTGAGAGGCCCTGCCCTTTGCCGCGATCCATGCCGGTGCATGTGCTGCTCTTCGATGCCGGAAGCGACCAGGAAGGCATCCATTCGCTGGAGCTCAACGGCCGCACCGTGGTGCTGCTGTTTGAGGACCGCGACGATGCGGAGCGCTACGCCGGCCTGCTCGAGGCCCAGGACTTCCCCGTGCCGACCGTCGAACCCCTCGACCGCGAGGAGATGGAACTGTTCTGCGGCCAGGCCGGTTACGAGGCCCGCTTCGTGCCCGCCGGCTTCTTGCCCCAAAGCGCTGAAGACCGGCTGTTGATTGCTCCGCCTGAGCGCAACATGGATGTGGCCAACTGGCAGGAGCAGCAGGCCGCCGATGCCGCTGCGGCCGGCCAGGCCGAGCCGATCAGCTCCGGGGATCCCAGCCTGGAGGCCTTCCGCCGCCAGTTGGAGGGGCTGCTGTGAGTGGCTTTGTGCCGGGCGCCGACCGGGGCCATCTGCTCACCGAACAGGCCAACCCCCTCAGCGAGCGCCTCGACCAACTCCCCACCGACCAGTTGGTGGCCCTGTTCATCGCCAACGACCTGGAGCCCCAGCGGGCCCTGGAACAGGCCGCCCCTGCCCTCACCGCCGCCGTGGACGCGATTGCGGCGCGGCTTGCCGCGGGTGGGCGCCTCTTTTATTTGGGGGCCGGTACCTCCGGGCGTCTCGGGGTGCTGGATGCGGCGGAATGTCCACCCACCTTC
>JBIIQK010000068.1:0-7917 GCA_044342135.1 Cyanobium sp. | reverse complement strand
GCCAGCACGTCGGCGTAGGCGGCTCCTTCGGCCGCCATGCGGCTGAGGATGTAGTTGGTGGTGCCGTTGATGATGCCGCTCACCCGCTGGATGCGGTTGGCGCCCAGGGATTGCTTGAGCGGCTCGATGATCGGGATGCCGCCACCCACGGCCGCCTCGATCAGCACGTAGACGCCCTGCTTCGCAGCGGCGGCGGCGATCTCTTCGCCGTAGCGGGCGATCACGGCCTTGTTGGCGGTTACCACCGGCTTGCCGGCGGCGATTGCCCGCAGGATCAGGCTGCGGGCCGGCTCCAGACCGCCCATCACCTCCACCACGATGTCGACCGCCGGGTCATCCACCACCGCCTCGGGATCGGTGGTGAGTAGCTCTGCTGCTAACTCCACCGGCCGGGGCCGGGCCAAATCGCGCACCGCCACCCGGCGCAGGGCGAGCTCCCCCACCAGCGGATGGCGCCCGGAGGGGGTCGCCAGGATGCCGGCCACGCCCGCTCCCACCGTGCCGAGGCCGAGCAAGCCGATGCCGATGGTCATGCGCTGGGGATTTGCAGTGCGGCGATCCTAGAAATCAGCTGGCCCTGCCGAAATCAGCCCGCCAGCGCCTGGGCCTGGCTCTGCATCAGCCGCAGGATGTTGAGGAAGCCGTTGGCCCGCGAGGGGGTGAGGCTGGCCTGCAGGCCGGTGGCGGCGATGAAGGCCGGATCGATGCCCACGGCCTGCTCCGGGGTCAGCCCCTCGAGGCCCGCAATCAGCAGGGCCAGCAGCCCCTTGGTGATGGCGGCATCCGAATCCCCGCGCCAGTGCAGCTTGCCGTCCACCAGCTCGGCCACCACGAACACCTGGGAGACGCAGCCCTTCACCTTGAAGGCGTCGTGGCGGAATTCCGGGGGCAGGGGCTCGAGCTTCTTGGCCAGCCAGAGCACGTATTCGTAGCGGCGTTTGGGGTCGGCCGTGCCGGCCAGGCGCTCCACCATCTGGTCGAGGGCGGGGCTGCCGGTGGGGGCGACCATCAGCGGCGCCGTCCCATGGCCCTTTTCCAGCCCAGCAGTCCGCTCCAGCCCAGCAGACTGCCGGCAGCACAGAGGCCCCCGGCAGCACAGAGGCCCAGCAGCAGGGGAGCCAGGCCCGCGTCGGCCCAGCCGGGGCTGGCGGAGCTGAACCGGGCCCGGGCCCGGGCCTGGGCTGGCAGGCTGGAGGGGCTGGCCTCGGCGGTGGGCAGCTCCAGGTAGTCCCGGTGACCGGGCCCCTGGTCGACCTGTACTTCCCAGGCGGCTGTGGCGTTCTGGGGCAGGCGGAAGCGCAGCTGGCCGCTGGCATCGGTGCGGCCCACCTCGATCGGGGTTCCCCCAGGGGGAATCAGGCGCACCACGGCGTCGGCGGCGGGTTCGCCGTTGCCGAAGCGGCTGTCCAGCACCAGCTGATCGGTGAGGCTGCTGAGCCGCTCCAGGCTGCTTTCGATGGCGTGGCTGTGGGCCGGCCCGGCCGACGCCAGCAGCAGGGCCGCAATGCCGAATCCAGAGGCTCTGCGCACCAGAGGGGCCGCCCTGCGCGGCAGCGCGGGGAAGGGCTGCAGGTTCATGGCGCGATCAGGACGCTTTCCAACGACTATCGCTGCTTTTGCCGGCTTGCACCATCCGCACCATCGAACTCACCATCATCGACAGGGCGTCGCTGGTCTGGCCGCGATCCTGGAGTTCGGCCGCCAGCACCAGGTCAGGGGCCGACAGACGGCTGCTGGGAACGCGGGAGGCGGACAGGTCCAAGTCAGGGCCGGTGCAGTGGTTGGATCCTGGCAAACGGTGGGGCCGGGTGCGCCTTCCATGAAGGCTTTGTCAACATCGGAGTGGGGCGAGATCAGCGAGGGGCGCCGATCCAGAAGGGCCCGTCTTCATCGAGCCAGCCCTGGAGCGGTCCGTCCCAGGGATCGCGGGGCAGGCGTTCCACCCGGCAGCCCCGGGGCAGCACCGCCAGAGCCGGCACCTGGCCCCAGCCCGGCGTCGCCCGCAGCCGGTCGTACCAGCCGCCGCCGTAGCCCAAGCGGATTCCCGCGGCATCGCAGGCCAGGGCCGGAATCAACAGCAGGCCCAGCTGCTCCGGTGCCAGCTCGCCGGCCCCCGGATCGCCGGATTGGGCCGCTGGGGCGGGGATGCCGCAGCCATCGGGCTCCAGGGTGTCGCCGCTGTGCCAGGGGCGGTACACCAGCCGGGCCGCTGGATCGCCCGGGGCGCCGGTGATGGCCGGCAGGGCCAGCTGGTTGGGCAGCAGGGCCTGGAGCGAGCGCAGATCCACCTCGCCGGCCAGGGGCCAGTAGAGGCCCAGGTAACGGCCGGGGGCCACCAGCGCGGGACAGTGGCGCCGGGCCTGGGCTTCGATCGCGGGCTGGGCAGCCGGCAGCAGGGCCAGGCGCCGGGCCCGGAACTGCTGGCGCAGGGTGGCTTTGGCACTCATCGCTGGAACCAGCCGGTGAGGGCGGCGGCGAGGGCGTCGGCCGCGTCGTCGGGGCGGGGCGGGGTGTCGAGGTTGAGCTCCCGCATCACCGCTTCGAGCACGTCGTCCTTCTGGGCGTGGCCATGGCCGGTGAGGGCCAGCTTGATCTGCATCGGCGGGAACTCCACCACCGGCACCTGGAACCGCGCCAGGGTCATCATCAGTACACCGCGGGCCTGCACCACCGAGATCGTGGTGCTGGAGCGGTAGAAGAAAAACTTCTCCACCACCGCCAGCTGGGGCCGCCAGGTGCGGATCAACACTCGCAGGTCGCGGGCGATCTCCACCATCCGCTCCCCTTCGCTGCGGCCTGGATCGGTGCGGATGATGCCGCAGTCGAGCAGGTGCTGGGCGCCGCCCCGGTGCTCCTCCACCTCGATCACCCCGTAGCCGACGCGGGCCAGACCGGGATCGATGCCGAGGATCCTCATGGCTCAGCGCATCATCGGTGGCAGGGCCTGGGCCGGAACGGCCCGTAGCCGTTTCAGCTCCGCCTGGAGCGCCGGATCCTGCCGGAAGGCCCGCCACTGGGGACTGGCGATGATCTGCAGGGCGGCGTCGGCGCCGATGCGCTGGCCCGCTTCCACATCGGAGGGGTAATGCACGCCGCAGAGCACCCGGTTGGCCCCACCCTGGCGGCCCACATGTTCCAGGCGCTCGCGACGCTCGGGGACCAGATCGGCGAGCAGCTCCGCCGTGGTCCGGAACCACACGGCGTGTCCGGAGGGGAAGGCCCCGGTGTCCTCCCGGGGTAGGCAGGGATCCAGGTGCGGGTGGGCGAGGTAGGGGCGGATGCGGCCCTGCTGCTGCTTGATCTCCCGGGTGGCGCTGTTCACAGGTGCCATGAACGCCACCAGACCGGCGCTGAGCACCGGTGTGGCTTTGCCGAGCTCAGCGCCCACAGCGCTGCTGAAAACATTGAGGTCTCGATCGAGCAGCAACCAGGTGGTGGCAACGATGACGGGGCTGCGGAAGCGCTGCAGCCACTCCAGGATCGCCAGGTCCGCCGCCTCTGCGGCACTGCCGGGGGCTGGGGGGCGGCCGGCGATGGCGGCCAGGCGGCGCTGGTCGAGCTGGAGCCCCGCTGCGGCCGGTTCGGCGTGGGCGGCCAGGCCGGTGTGCTGCAGGGTCAGGGCGGCGAGCAGCCCAGCGGCCCACGGCGCCCGCCGCCGGGGGCTGGAAAGGCTTGAGGCACGGGCGGGCATGGCGGTGAACAGTGTGGAGGTCGGGGGAGGCAAAACCCAAGGCAGGCAGGGCTTTGGGGGTCAGCTCCGCGGTTGGTGGGGCGGTTCCGGGAGCGATTCACAGCGCTGACGGCCGTCGAGTAGCTGGGCCTGGCTGTAGATCCGCACCTCGGGCTGCCGCAGGGGCGGCCGGTAGCGGAGCACCACCAGCTGGTCGAAGTCGTCGTCGGCGATCGGCGCCATCGCTGGCCAGCCCAGGCCCGCGGCGAGCTGCGGCAGACGCCGGTGCTCCCAGAACAGCATCACCCTGCCCCCCGCCAAGCTTGGATCGCTGAGGATGTGGCGACCGGATCGGAAGGAATCCTCGCGGGACCCCAGGTCGATGGCGATGTCCACGCCGGTGGCCACTGCCAGGGGCACCGCCGTCTGGTAACTTCGGGCGTTTTTGCTGGACAGGGGATCGAGATAAAAGCTGCGGATCTGGCTGGGGCGGCCAAAACAGCGCGGCAGCAGGGAGGCCAGTGCGATGGCGCGCTCGAATCCCTGGGCTGACAGGTTGTAGTTGGTGCCCCCTGGGCCCTTGTGGCCATGGCGCATCAGCACCACCAGCTCGGGCGTGGCCCGGGCGGCGGGCGTCAGCCCTAGGCCGAGCCCAACGGCGACCAGCATCCCCCGCCCGATCCAGGTAGCAGGGGAGGCCATGGCGCCCTCACCCAGCCAACGCCAGCTCGAAGGAGCTGCGGTCGCTGCTGTCGGGCCGGTTGAACACCTTGCAGAACACCTTCACCACCCGGTCGCCCGAATCGATCTGCTCGAGCGGATCCTTGCGCAGGCGGTGGCGCAGGCAGCAGGCCACCACCCGGGCCACGTCGTCTTCGGTGACCTCGGTGCGGCCCTCAAAAGCGGCCAGGGCTCGGGCGGCGCGGTTGGTGACGATGTCGCCGCGCAGGCCATCCACGTCCAATTCGCCGCAGATGCCGGAGATGCGGATGCGCAGGTCGTCGTCGATCTGCACCTGGGGCAGCAGCTTCTGGGCGGCGACCACCCGCTCCTGGAGGCCGTCCTGGGTGGCCTGCACGGCGTTGTTGAAGCCGTCGGGGTCGTTGTCGAAGGCGGTGCGCTGGTCCACCACCTGCACCCGCAGTTCGGGGTTGCGCACCGTGCGCACCTCCACGCTCATGCCGAAGCGGTCCAGCAGCTGGGGCCGCAGCTCCCCTTCCTCCGGGTTGCCGGAGCCGATCAGCACAAAGCGGGCCGGGTGGCGCACGCTCACGCCCTCCCGCTCCACCGTGTTCCAGCCGGAGGCGGCCGAGTCGAGCAGCACGTCCACCAGGTGGTCGTCGAGCAGGTTCACCTCATCGACGTACAGCAGGCCCCGGTTGGCCTTGGCCAGCAGGCCGGGCTCGAAGGCCCGCACGCCCTCGCTGAGGGCTTTCTCGATGTCGATGGTGCCGCAGAGGCGGTCTTCGGTGGCGCCCAGGGGCAGGTCGACCATCGGCACCTGGCGGGGCTCCACCGGCAACTGCTCGCCCTGTTCGGCGCGGGCGCGCACCTCGGTGCTCTGCAGGTCGGGGTCGCTGGGGGAGCTGTTGTAGGGGTCACCGGCCACCACATCGATCTCGGGCAGCAGGTCGGCCAGGGCCCGGATCGTGGTGGACTTGCCGGTGCCCCGGTCGCCCATGATCATCACGCCGCCGATGCGCGGGTCGATCACGTTGAGCAGCAGGGCCAGCTTCATCTCCTCCTGCCCGACGATCGCGGTGAAGGGGAAGACCCTGCGCTTGCGGGCTGGCGTCACGGACGGCTGGTGGATGAAGGTTCGGATTGTTTCACAGCTTGTTGACCCGCCGGCTCGGGCACGGGCAGCAGGCTGAGCACCTGGGGCGGGGTGGCATCGGCTGGATAGATCAGCCGCACCTGCAATTGGCGACTGGTGCCGGGCGCCAGGCTCACCGTGCCCAGGGCGGGCCCGGGCTCGCCGGCCCGCTGCACCAGGTGGAAACTGCGCCGCCCAGCCGGCCGGCTCGGTGCCCCCGAGGGGGAGGGCTCGCCATCGAGGCCCGTCACCTCCACCGTGCCGCGGAACATCACCGGCCGATTGCCGGGGGTGCCGTGGAAGCGCAGGCCCCCCGCAGCGGCATCGCCCTTGAGCGGCGATTCGAGGGCCAGCTGCAGCGCCACCGGCTTGGGTGTGTCGTTGCGCAGCGGGATGCTCAGGTCGTATTCGACGCCGTAGTTGCCGTGGGCGGCCCAGGCCGTGCCGGGATAGAAGGCCTGCAGCTCGGCGGTCTGCACCTGGCCGGTGCCGAGGCTGCCCCGTTCCAGGCTGCTGATCGGCCAGGAGATCGGCGCCCGCTTCACGCTCAGCCAGGCCTGGCCGGGATCGGTGAGCCGGGTGCGCCAGGTGCTGCCCACCTGCACCCCACTCACCCGCGAGTACACCAGCGATCCCTTGCTACCCCGGGGCGTGGGCGCATGCTCCCGGGGGCTGAGGCCGCCATCCAGCAGGGCGGCCCAGGCACTGGCCGGCGGCGGTTGGTTGCCGCTGCCGAAGGCGGCCAGGGTGGCGAGGCTCACGGGGCCGGAGCTCTCCAGGCGCATCTGCAGGTTGAGGCCGTTGAGCAGGGGGTCGAGGCCCCGCACCGGCAGGGGCAGCACCACCAGGGTTGTGGGGGCGCCGGGGGGCAGGGTCCAGTTGGCGGGCAGTTGGGGGCTGCGCTGGCGGGCCAGCAGTTCGGTGGCCACCCGGCTTCCCGGGCCGGAATAGATCGGCGTGCTGCCCTGGGCCATCAGGGCGGGCAGGGGCAGGAAGGGTGCGCCGGCCTGGCCGGGATCCACGGCCTGGGAGAGGGCGGTGGAGCCGCTCAGCAGCTTCAGGCTCACGGGTTGGGGGCCGCGGGGGGCGGCCAGCACCGCCAGCCACAGGGTGGACGCGAGGCTCTCCGGCTTGCCGGCGTACACGTGGTGGCTGAACAGGTCGAAGCGGCCGCTCAGGGCCACATCCAGGTGGGCGGCCGGCACGCCCCGGCCGGCGCCGGGAAAGGTGGAGAGCAGGATCCCGGGTTCGCGGATCAGTTCGGGGTTGTTGTCGTTCACCAGCAGCACCCGATCGAGGCCGCCACTCAGGGGGGCGACCGTTTGGGGCCGCAGCACGGGGGCCGGCTTGGGGCTGGGGGCCTGGGGCTGGGCCAGGGCAGGGCGCAGGAGTGCTGCTGGCAGCAGGGCAGCCGTGAACAGCAGGGCGCGGGTGCGGCTCATTTGCGGCCCACCAGGGTTTTGGCCACTTCGGCGGCCATGGCGCGGATCAGGTCGGTGGAGCGGGGATCGTTGAAGGGGCCCTTCACCATGAAGGCCGCCACGGCCCGCTGGCCATTGGGTAGCTGGATCAGGGCAGCATCGGCATAGGCGATGCCGATGTCACCCGTTTTGTTGTAGGCGGTGATCCCGAAGCTGAGCAGCTCGCTGTCGGGGTCGGCGGCGTCCTTGCCGAGCCCCTGCAGCAGACCCAGGGGGATCAGGGTGTTGGTGCGGGAGGTGCCCATGATTTCCCGGAACAGGTCGCGGGCCCGGGGGCTGAGCTTCTCGCCGGTGTCCACCAGGGCGATCGCCTTGGCCAGGTCACGGCTGCTGGTGGTGTTGGTGCCGTCGAGGTCGGGCAGCCAGTTGTTCACCGCGGTGTTGGGCAACCCGATGGCGGTGAAGCGCTCGTTCAGCACCGTTTTGCCCCCCAGCCGTTTGATCAGCAGGTTGGTAGCGCTGTTGTCGCTCACCCGGATCATCTCGGTGGCGGCCTCAAAGAAGGGGAAGCGGGTGCCCACCGGCTTGTTGGCCATCCAGCCGGCGCCGCCGCCCACCACCTCCTTGGTGAGGGGCAGGGGCTCGTTCCAGCGCAGCTTGCCGCTGTCGAGGTCTTCAAGGCCCGCCAGCAGGATCGGCGTCTTGATCGAGCTGGCGGCCGGCAGGGGCAGGTCGGGCTGGAGCTGGGCGAAGCGGCCGTCATCGAGCACCAGCAGGAAGGCGCTGGCGGTGAGATCTTTCTTGGCGGCGGCCAGCTCGGACCAGCGCCGGCTCAGGGCCGGCAGCTCGGTGCGGGGCTCGAAGCGGCCCTGGTCGAGGCCCTGACCCGTGCCAACTGCGGCGCCATCGAGGCTGGGGGGCTTGATGGCGCCCTGGGCCAGGCGGGGGGCCAGCAGCTTGAGGGTGGTGCCGGTGATCACCCCCAGGCCGATCCCCATCACGGCCAGGCG
>JBIIQK010000067.1:0-7993 GCA_044342135.1 Cyanobium sp. | reverse complement strand
GCCGCCTGCCAGGTGGCCTACGGGCCCGACCCCAAAGGCACCCCACTTCCGGAAAACCTGGCGGGCAGGCTGCCCGGCTGGCTGCGCGACCTGCTGCTGTTGGCCCTCGGCGGTGGACTGGCGGTGGGGGGCTGGCGACTCCTTGAGACCCGCCGGCGCCCACCAGCAGCCAAGGCCGACGGGCACCACGCCCGGGTGACCTCAAGCTGATCCCGTGGGCTGGGCGCTGCTGAGGACCGCCTCCGGCGGAATCCACATCGCATCGCCATAGGAGAAGAAGCGGTACTGGCGCTCAATGGCGTCGGTGTAGAGGGCCAACAGGCGCTCGCGGCCGATCAGGGCACTCACCAACAGCAGCAGGGAGCTCTTGGGCAGGTGGAAGTTGGTGAGCAAGCCCTGCACCACGGCAAAGCGGTACCCGGGCTGGATCACCAGGTTCACCGGACCGGTGTGGGGTTGCAGCACGCCGCCGTACAGCTGGGCCACCGCCTCCAGGCTCCGCACCGAGGTGGTGCCGATGGCGATCACCCGCCCCCCCCGGGCCTGGCAGGCGGCCACCGCCGCCACCAGCGCCGGGGTCACCTCGACCCACTCGCTGTGCAGCTCGAGCTGGCTGAGATCTTCCGTTTCCACCGGCCGGAAGGTGCCCAGACCCACATGCAGGGTGGTGGTGGCCAGCTCCACCCCGCGCCCGCGGATCGCCGCCAGCAGTTCATCGCTGAGGTGCAGGCCCGCCGTGGGGGCAGCCACGGCTCCGGGGCGAGCGGCGTAGCGGGTCTGGTAGCGCTCGTTGTCGCTGGCGTCGTGCTCGTGGATGTAGGGCGGCAGGGGGATGGCGCCGTATCGCACCAGCAGGGGCTCGAGGGCGGCCGCATCGGCGCAGTCGGCCGGAAACTGCACAATGCGGCCGCCCGTGGCGGGGTCGTTGCCCAGCACCTGCACCGGCAGGGGCGGCTGGCCCTCCTCCACCACCTCGATCCAGTCCCCAGCCCGCAGCTTCTTGGCAGGCTTCGCCAAGCAGAGCCATTGGCCAAGCGCTGAGGCCACACCGGGTTGCGGTTGCCACGGCTCGAGCACCAAGAGCTCCACGGCGCCGCCGCTGGGCCGGCGCGCCTCCAGGCGGGCCCGCAACACCCGGGTGTCGTTCACCACCAGCAGATCGCCCGGCTGCAGCTCCTGCTGCAGGTCCCACACGCCCAGATGGCGGGCTTGGGGAGCAGGGCCCACCCCGGGCGGGTCCACCGCCAGCAGCCGGGCGGCGTGGCGGGGCTCCACCGGGCGCTGGGCAATGCGCTCGTCAGGAAGTTGGAAGTCGTAGCTGGAGAGGAGCAGATCGGCAGGATCGCTCATGGCTGCAGGGCCTGGCTCATGCAGGCAGGTAATAGCGAACCATTGTGAAGACTCGATTTTTTCGTTGATCCAAGGCCGCACGCATATTGATGGCGCGCTGGTTTAGCAACAGGCTGTCCGAGCGATAGCGAGGGATCGCCATCGGCATGACGATCGTCAGGGTTTGAGTTCGATCCCGCTCCTCAATGGCGTCTACAAAGTCGGCAAAGGGATTGATCAAGGAGGAAAACGGACTCTCCAAAATCTGGAGTTCGAGGTTGGGATCGTCTCCAACGCTGTGTTGCCATTCACGCCGGATCAGCTCGGGATCTCCATCTTCCGGGCGCACCCACACCCCAATTACCCGATCGGAAACCGTGGCGGCGTAGCGCAAAGCGTCAATGGTGGGTCGGTTCCAGGCGGGAATCCAAACGATGCTGATGTTGCCAATCGGCTCGCTCCGCTGGTGGACTTGTACCGAGGAGGATTCGCCAGGCTTCAGATCAAGCTCGGCATAGACCTGCCGGTAACGCATTCGGGTCCGCGCCAAAAACAATACCAACAAGGGGATGGCGATCACCACACTCCAGGCACCCTCTGCAAACTTGCTGATCACAATGACCACAAGCACCAAGCAGGTACTGATTGAACCGATGCCATTCATCAGGGCATGGGTTAGCCAGCCCACGCCGCGCTCGCGACACCAGTGCACCACCATGCCCGCTTGGGAGAGTGTGAATGCCATGAACACCCCCACCGCATAGAGGTTCACAGCCACGGTTGTGTTGCCTTGGCAGATCAGGATGATCCCTGCAGTAGCCACCAGCAAAAGCTTGATCCCGTTCTGGAACACCAGCCGATCCCCGACCCAAGCCATCTGGCGCGGCAGAAAATTATCTTTGGCCAACAACGCCGAAAGACGGGGGAAATCGGCAAAGGCCGTATTAGCCGCAAGCATCAGGATCAGCAAAGTGGTGATCTGCAACACCCACAGCAGCGGAGTGTTGGGCCCAAACACGCGCATACCCAATTGGGCCATCACCGTGACATCGGGATTGGGGGCAACGCCATACATGAAACCCAGTCCACTCACGGCCAAGAACATGCTGGCTAGCAGCAGCCCCATCACCAGCAGGGTGTTGCGTGCCCGCTGGGCCGAGGGAGAGCGAAACAACTGGACCCCGTTGGCGATCGCCTCGATGCCTGTCATCGCTGAACAGCCGGAGCTGAAGGCGCGCAGGATCAAAAACAAGCCCAACGGTTCCACCGCCTTCACCAGGGGTGGCGGATCGGGTGAAAAGCCATGACTGAAGATCAGGTTCTGCAGGCCCGCCACCGCCAACACCACCACCATCACCACGAACGCGTAGGTGGGAAGCGCAAACAGGCGGCCAGCCTCCCGGACACCCCGCAGGTTGGCCCAGCCCACAAGCAGCAACAACACCAGGGCAAACAGCACCTGCCAGTTCAACAGCCAGGGCCACAGCGAGGAGAGGGCCTGGGTGCCCGCCATCAAGCTCACCGCAGCCGTGAGCACGTAGTCGATCAACAAACTCGCCGCCGCCACCAGGCTGGCCAGGGTGCCCAAGTTGGCGCGACCCACCACATAGGCCCCTCCCCCCTGGGGATAGGCCGTGATTGTCTGGCGATATGAGAACACCACAATCGCGATCAAGGCGACGATCGTGATCGTGATTGGCAGCGAAAAGGAGAGGGCGCCACTGCCGGCCAAAATCAAAACCCCAAGGGCCGCATCGGTGGCATAGGCAACCGATGACAACGCATCGGAGGACAGGATCGGGAGCGCCTGAAAGCTGGGAACGGTCCTGGCCTCCTCCTGATCCCGGGGCAGGGGATTGCCAAGCAGCCGCCGTTTCAGGCGATCCTTCGCTGAACTGGCGGGGACCATCAGAACGCCAAGCTTTCGGGGTTTGTCTCGATCAGCTGGGCCAGGTCCTTGAGGAAGGCGGCGGCATGGGCGCCATAGATGGTGCGGTGGTCGCAGGTGAGGTTGACCTGCATCTGATGGGCCACCCGCATGGAGCCGTCCTTGCCGGCCACCACGGTGGGGCGGGAGGCCGCCACCGCCAGGATCGCGCCGGTGCCGGGGGGCAGGATCGCGTCGAAACGATCCACCCCGAACATGCCCAGGTTGGAGAGGGTGAAGGTGCCGGTGCTGTACTCCTCGGGCTGGAGCTGCTTGCTGCGGGCCCGGGACACCAGATCGGCCCAGGTGCGGGCCATCGAATAGATGTCGGTCTTGTCGGCGTTGGCCAGCACCGGGGTGATCAGGCCACCGTCTTCCATGGCCACGGCCACGGCCACATTCACGGCGGCGGGGAAGCTCATGGCACTGCCATCGGAGCTGGTGGCGGCATTCACCTGGGGATGGCGCGCCAGCACCACGCCCACCGCCTTGGCCAGCAGGGCCGTCATCGTGACGCCCTTGGGCTTCACCTGCTTGTAGAAGGCATCGAGCTTGGTGGTGGTGATCGTGTAACCCACCCGGAAACAGGGCACCTGCAGGCTGGCCACCATGTTGCGGTTGACCGCGTTCTGCAGCGTGTTGAAGCCCACGCTCTCGCCCGGCCGGCCGAAGGCCTCGCCGGTGGGAGCGGGGGCCGCCGCCGCCCCATTGGCGCCAGCAGCAACCACCACAGCAGCGGTGGAGCCTTCCGCCACCCGGGGCACGGCCACGGTGAGGCCCAGGGCCCGCTCCACGTCCTCCGCCTGGATCCGACCATGGGGCCCACTGCCCCGCAGGCTGTCGAGGGCCACTCCGTGCTGACTGGCCAGCTTCTTGGCGCGGGGCGAAGCCACCACCCGACCGGAGGCCACGGGAGCCGCCCCAGCCGGAGCGGAGGCCGGAACCGGTGCAGGAACCGCCACTGGCGCGGGCGCTGAAACTGGAGCTGGAGCCGGTGGGGCGGCTGCCGGGGCCGGAGCGGGGGCGGCGGCGGCGGCAGGTGCAGCCGGAGCCTTGGCGGCTGCCGCGGCGATCTCAGCCTCGGTTTCCACGATCAGGCCAATGGTTTCGCCCACGGGGGCGGTGCCGCCAGCGGGCATCAACACGGCCGCCAGGAACCCCTCGTTGAACGACTCGACATCCATGTCGGCCTTGTCGGACTCGACAACAAGCACGGATTCACCGCGCTCCACCTTGTCGCCGGGCTTCTTCAGCCACTCCACGATCTTGCCCTCCGTCATGGTGGACGAGAGGGCCGGCATGAAGATTTCGTGGGTGGCCAACGGGGGTCTGCCGCGAGTTGGGCGGATTTTACGTGGCTCCTGGCCAGGGCTCAGGCGCCGGCCTCACGCGCCGGTTTCGATGGCCTCGATCACACCATCACGCACCAGCACCGCCGCCTGGAGCTTCTCCACCAGGTTGTCGCCCACCCGCACCTCGCAGAGGCTCTCGATCTGCCCCTGCTCCACGATCTGCTCCATCTCCAGCTCCCGCACCTGGCGCTGCTGCTCAAGCATCTGCCGCTTCTGCTCCTCCAGCTCGGCCCGCTTGGCGGCCACCTGCTGCTGCACCGATACCACCTGGTCCTGCACCCGGGGATCGAGCGGGTTGGCACTCTGGCGGCGGATCTCGTCGATCAGCTGTTGCCCCTCCTGCTCCAGCTGGGAGAGCTGGCCGTCGACGTTGGCAATGGCGTTGCTGAGTTCGCGCTCGGCGTCTTCCTTCCAGCGGGGCGTGACCACGGCACGCACGGTGATCGTGCGCTTGATCGTCAGGGAGCCGTCGGCCATGGGTGATGCAAAGCAGCGCCCAGGCTGTCAGTGCGGCGGGCCCGGGTCAACGGCCGGTTGGCCGCACCTCACAGCCGCACCTCACCGAGGCGCATAAATGGCCGCAATCGCCTCGCCATCGCGGGCGACGATGCGGTCGCGGCGCTGCTTGAGGGTCTGGGTGAGCAGGCCGTTGTCGAGACTGAAGGGCTCCACCAGGGCCACGCCGGCCAGGCGCTCATCGGGACGGGAGCCCGGGCGGGCGACCAACAGCCGGTTGCATTCGCGCGTGAGGGCACGCAGCAGGGCTGCCTCGGCCGGAGCCCACGCCGGGGCCAGACCCGCCGCCACAGCGAAGGCGGCCAGGGCCTCGGCCCGAGGCACCAGCAGGGCAGCGAGCTGTTTGCGGTCCTGGCCCACCAGCATCACCTGCTCGATCAGCGGGCTGGCCACTAAGGCCTCCTCCAGCGGGCCGGGCTCGATGTTTTCGCCACTGCTGAGCACGATCGTGTCCTTGGCCCGGCCGGTGAGCACCAGGGAGCCATCGGGCAGCAAGTGGCCCAGATCGCCCGTGTCAAACCAGCCCTCGCCATCCAGCACCGCCGCGGTGGCCTCTGGCTTGCGCCAGTAGCCCGCCATCACCTGGGGACCGCGGGCCAGCACCCGTCCCCGCTGGCCAATAGCCAGAAGCGCGCCCGTGTCCGGATCGACGATCCGCAGGCTGGTGGCCGGCAGGGGCTGGCCGGCACTGCCGCGGCGATTGCTCCAGCTGCGGCGGCAGGTGAGCACCGGGCTGGTTTCGGTGAGGCCGTAGCCCACCAGCAGCGCGATGCCGATCGCCTCAAAAAAGCCATCGACGTGCAGGGCCAGGGCGCCGCCGCCGCTGATCGCCGTACGCAACCGCCCGCCCACCAGCTGCTGGCGCAGCTTGGGCCACAACAGGGCTGCAGCCAGCCGGTGCAGGGGCCAACGCAACAGCGCCTGCGCAGCCGCCCCGAGTCGGGCCGGCAGCACTTCCGGGGTGAGGGTGAGATCCAGCGCCTGACGTCGGCGCTGGCCGTAGGCACGGCTGTTCGCCAGGGCGGCCCGCAGCAACCGCTGTCGTGACGCCGGCATCGCCGCCAGGGCGTCGTCAAAGCCCGAAAGCAGCGCCTCCCACAGCCGCGGCACGCTGATCAGATAGTGGGGCCGCACCCGCTGCAGGTCGGCACGCAACTGCTTGAGGGTGGTGTAGGTCTGCCGGCAGCCACAGGCCAGCAAAAAGTATTCGGCGCTGCGCTCGTAGGAGTGCCAGATCGGCAGCACACTCACCACCCGATCCCCGGCCCGGGGCGCCACCGCTACGCCCAGATGACACAGCTGGTGCAGCAGGTTGGCGTGGCTGAGGGGCACGCCCTTGGGCTGCCCCGTGGTGCCGGAGGTGTACAGGATCGTGGCGAGGCGGGCACCATCCCCGGGTGGGGGCTGAACCGGCGAGCCAGAAGCCAACGCCGCCGCGCCGCGCTGGAGCAGGTCCCCCCAGCTCAGGCAGGGCACCGGCGGCGTCCCATCGCCCAGTTCTCCCTCCAATACCACCACAAAACGCAGCCGCGCTGATCGCTCTCCGTCGAGGGCGAGCTTGGCCAGCAGGGCCGCCGACTCCACCACCAGGCCCACGGCACCGGAGTCGTCGAGGATGTAGCGCAGCTCCTCCACCGGAGCGGCACTGCCCCGCACCGCATCGGCGCCACCGGCCCGCATCAGGCCCTGGTCGGCCTGGAGCCAGCGGGGGCTGTTTTCGGCGAACAGGGCCACCACATCTCCGGCAACCACCCCCAGGCCGGCAAAGGCTGCCGCGGCCTGCTCGATGCGCTGGTGCAGCTGGCGGTAGCTGACCTGCTCAGGAGTGGCGGCGTGGGGGGCCTCCAGGGCGATGGCGTCGCCATGGCGTTCAGCCAGCACGGACCAGAGCTGCTCCAGGCCGGTGAGACCGCTCCAGTCGGCACGGCGGGCCAGGGCCTGGCGGTCGCGGCGGCTGCCGCTCCAGTGGATCTCAGCGGGAGAGGCGGCGCGGGCCACGGCGACGGCAGGGGAATGGCGTGGCCCCAGGGTTACCACCCCTGGAGGCCCTCCTGGGGGTTCGGTGGCCGCAGATTCAACCCGAACCGCTGGGCGAAGGCCCCCAGCAGCGGCTGACGCAGGCTCACACTGGTGAGCTCCGGCCGCCAGTCCACCAGCCGCCCGACCGGGCGGTCGCTGAGGCCACAGGGCACCACCGCCGCAAAGCCGGCCAGGTCGCCATCCACGTTCAGGGCCAGGCCGTGCTGGCTGATCCAGCGGCGCGCCCCAACGCCGATCGCCGCCACCTTGCGGCCCTCCAGCCACACGCCGGTGAGCCCGGCGATGCGCTCGCCCTGGAGATCCAGCCCAGCCAGTAGGTCGATCACCACCTGCTCCAACTCCCGCAGGTAGTGGTGCAGATCCGCACCGTGGCGCTGCAGGTTGAGCACCGGGTAGAGCACCAGCTGGCCCGGGGCGTGGTGGGTCACCTCCCCGCCGCGGTCGATCCGGTGCAGCGGCAGGGGTGGGCGACGGGGATCAAAGCGCAGGAAGGCCTCAGAGGCGCCGCGGCCCAGGGTGTAGCAGGGCTCGTGCTCGAGCAGCAGCACCGCCTCCGGCCCCTCGGGGTGGGCCAGGAGCCGCTGCTGGAGGCTGCGCTGGGCTGCCCAGGCCCGCTGGAACGGCACCGGTTGCGCCGCTTCAAAAAGGATTGCGTCGAGCTTGGGGCCCATCACCAACCGTTCTTAGCGTTAGGGCACCAGAACACCGGAGGCGGTTGCCATCTGATGAAACTGCTGATCCATGGCCGCAATCTTGACGTCACCCCGGCCATCCGGGAGTACACCGAAACCAAGCTGACCCGCGCCATCCACCACTTCGAAGGCCTCGT
>JBIIQK010000066.1:0-8080 GCA_044342135.1 Cyanobium sp. | reverse complement strand
CCCATCGAGGAGATCGGCATCATCGGCGCCAAGGAGATGTACCGCTCCCTGGGCGTGCCCCTCGATGCCATGGCGGAATCCGTGCGTGAAATGAAGTCGGCAGCCATGGGCCTGCTCACCGGCTCTGATGCCGAAGAAGCTGGCTTCTACTTCGACTACGTCGTCGGCGCCCTCTCCTAAGCCCGTTCGTTTCCCCGCACTCCGCCTCTCCGCACTCAGCAGGATTCATGCAAGACGCCATCACCAACGTCATCAATCAGGCCGACGTTCAGGGCCTGTATCTCGACGGCTCCGCCATGGGCCGCCTGGAGCAGTACTTCGCCAGCGGTGAGCTGCGGGTGCGGGCTGCTGCCACCATCAGCGCCAACGGTTCGGCCATCATCAAAGAGGCCGTGGCCAAGTCGCTGCTGTACTCGGACATCACCCGTCCCGGTGGCAACATGTACACCTGCCGTCGCTATGCGGCCTGCATCCGCGACCTCGACTACTACCTGCGCTACGCCACCTACGCCATGCTGGCTGGCGACACCTCGATTCTCGACGAGCGCGTGCTGAACGGCCTCAAGGAGACCTACAACTCCCTGGGCGTGCCCATCGGCGCCACCGTGCAGTCGATCCAGGCCATGAAGGAAACCACCGCTGCCCTGGTGGGTCCTGATGCCGGTCGCGAAATGGCCGTGTACTTCGACTACATCTGCTCCGGCCTGGGCAACTGATCCCTGCCATCGGCACACCCCGAGGATCACTCCCATGCGTCTGTTCAAGATCACGGCCTGCATCCCCTGCCCGGAGAAGAGCCGCACCCAGCGCGAGCTTCAGAACACCTACTTCACCAAGTGGGTGCCGTTCGACAGCTGGTTCGCTGAGCAGCAGCGAATCATGAAACAGGGCGGCAAGATCCTCAAGGTGGAATTGGCAACCGGCCGACGCCAACAAAACGTCGGCAACTGAGCTCTGTCTCAACCTCTGCACCGTGGGCAACCACCCGTGCCTCAAGCCCGGCCCAGGCCGGGCTTTTTGATTGGCCACCGATTGCGTCGAAGGGGTCGACAACCACCCCCCGGACACGGCTCAATGGGGCCTCAGGATGGTGCCGCCCAGGCCACCCCCAATCCCTGCTTTGGCCCGCACCGCAGACCCCTCCCGCAGCAGCAGCCCAGCTGGCAAACGCCCGCCCAACCGGGTAGCGAACGGCGCC
The DNA here is from genome assembly GCA_044342135.1 of Cyanobium sp. Taxonomy (GTDB): domain Bacteria; phylum Cyanobacteriota; class Cyanobacteriia; order PCC-6307; family Cyanobiaceae; genus Cyanobium_A. The sequence goes on along the minus strand of JBIIQK010000066.1, from coordinate 6,882 downwards.
GGATTGCTGCCCCTGCCCTGGGACCAGTGGCCCGCGGAAGCGCGGCTCCTGCTGGGCATGGTGGCCCTGTGGAGCGTGATCGGACTGCTGGTGCTCACCTCAGCGAGCTGGTGGGTGGCCGAACGGGAAATGGGAGATGGGGCCTTTTATCTCAAACGCCAGCTGATCTGGATGGGGGCGAGCTGGGGGCTGCTCTGGCTCGGCCTGCGCACCAGCCTGCGGCGCTGGTTGCACCTGGCACCGCTGGGGCTGTGGGTGGGCATCGTGCTGATCGCCGCCACCCTGGTGATGGGCAGCACTGTCAATGGAGCCAGCCGTTGGCTGGTGGTGGGCCCCATCCAGGTGCAGCCCTCCGAACTGGTGAAACCCTTCGTGGTGCTCCAGGGAGCCGCCCTCTTCGCCCACTGGCGCCGCATCGGGGCCGACCAGAAACTGCTCTGGCTCGGCGTGTTCGGGGCCCTGATCCTGCTGATCCTCAAACAGCCCAACCTCAGCACCGCCGCGCTCAGCGGCCTGCTGCTCTGGTTGATGGCCCTCGCCGGGGGGCTGTCCCTGCCCCTGCTGCTGGGAGCCGCCGCTGGCGGTGGGCTGCTGGGCACCGCCAGCATCATGATTAACGAGTACCAGCGGTTGCGGGTGGTGTCCTTCCTCGATCCCTGGCGCGATGCCCAGGGCGATGGTTACCAACTGGTGCAGAGCCTGATGGCGATCGGCTCGGGAGGTTTTCTCGGGGAGGGGTTTGGACTGTCAACCCAGAAGCTCCAGTACCTGCCGATCCAGAGCACCGATTTCATCTTCGCGGTGTTCGCCGAGGAATTCGGCTTTGTGGGCTCGGTCGTGTTGCTCCTCTTCCTGCTGCTGTTCGGCTTTGTCGGGTTAAGGGTGGCCCTCAGCTGCCGCAGCAACCAACAGCGCCTGATCGCGATCGGCTGCACCACCCTGCTGGTGGGCCAGTCGATCCTCAACATCGCCGTGGCCAGTGGGTCCATGCCCACCACCGGCCTGCCCTTACCGCTGATCAGCTACGGCGGCAACTCCCTGATGGCCAGCCTGCTGGTGTGTGGCCTGCTGATCCGTTGCTCCCTGGAGGCCGGCGGCCTCGCCCCCAGCCCCCGGCGCCGGCGGACCGCAGCCGCCAGATAGTCTGGGGTCATGATCAGTTTTGGGCCCCAACTGGCCGATTGGGCCCGCAGCAGTGAGGCATTGCTGCAGCAATCGCTGGCCAGCCCCACACCCACCACCCTGGCGGTCGTCTTCGCCGGTGGGCTGCTCACCAGCCTGGGCCCCTGTTCCCTGTCGCTGCTGCCGGTGACCCTGGCCTATTTGGCCGGCTTCGGGGCGAATCCCGCCCATGACGCCAGCCGCCCCAGCCAGCCCCCCTGGCAGCGCAGCCTCTGCTTTGCCGCCGGCATCGTGGGAGCCCTGGTGCTGCTGGGCCTGGTGAGTGGGCTGCTGGGCCGCATCTACGGCCAGATCCCCGGTTTGATTCCCACCGTCGTGGCAGTGCTGGCCCTGCTGATGGGACTCAACCTGCTGGGCCTGCTCAAATTGCGCCTGCCGGCCGGCCCCGACCCGGATCTGTGGCGTCGCAAGGTGCCAGCCCCCCTGGCCCCGATCGCGGCGGGCCTGGCCTTCGGGCTGGCCGCCACCCCGTGCACCACACCGGTGCTGGCGGTGCTGCTGGCCTGGATGGCTCAGAACGGCAAGCCCCTGGTGGGAATGGTGTTGCTCACCAGCTTCGGAGCGGGCCAGGTGGTACCCCTGCTGCTGGCGGGCACCGCCGCCGCCAGCCTGCCGGGTCTGCTCAGCCTGCGCCGCGTCGGCCAATGGGTGCCTCCGATCAGCGGCGTGGTGCTGGTCACCACCGGTGCCCTCACCCTGGTGGCCAATTGGCGATGACCGGGGTCAGCAAAGGCTTCACCCGGCTGCTGGGCTGGATTTCCGATCTGCGCCTGGCGATCGTGCTGCTGCTGGTGATTGCCATCGCCAGTGGCGTCGGCACCGCCATTCCCCAGCGGGAAACGGCCGACTTCTACCACCGCCTCTACGACCCCCAACCCTGGCTGGGGATCCTGGACGGCGATGGGGTGATGGCCCTGCAACTCGATCACGTGTATTCCAGTGGCTGGTTTCTCGGCTTGCTGGCCTGGCTGGCCCTGGCCCTGCTGCTGTGCAGCTGGCGGCGCCAGTGGCCGGCCCTGCAGGCCGCCCTGCGCTGGATCGACTACCGCTCACCACGCCAGCTCAGCAAACTGAGCGTGGCCGAAAGCCTGCCCAGCCCGAGTCCCGGCACCAGCCTCGACAAGCTCGCCAGTCTGCTGCAGAGCCAGGGCTGGCAGATCCAACTTCAGGACGGGCGCTTGGCAGCGCGCAAGGGGGTACTCGGCCGGGTGGGCCCCCTGCTGGTGCATGCCGGCATGGTGGTGCTGATGCTGGGGGCCGCCTGGGGCGCCGTGGCGGGCCAGCGGGCGGAGCAATACCTGGCCCCTGGACGCAGCCTGGAACTGATGGACAGCCGCGGCAGCAGCCAGCTCACCCTGGCCCTCGACGGCTTTTCCATCCAGCGCGATCCCGCTGGCCGGCCTGAACAGTTCACCTCCAAGCTGCGCATCCTTGACGGCGACGGCAGCGAGGGGGCCCTGCTCAAGCAGGCCGAAATCAGCGTCAACCACCCCCTGCGCTTCCAGGGGGTCACCCTGTATCAGGCCGATTGGGCCCTGGCGGCGATCACGGTGCAGCTGGGCAAGAGCCCGTTGCTGCAATTGCCGTTGCAGAGCTTCCCCCAACTGGGCGACCAGGTGTGGGGACTGGTGTTGCCGACCCGACCCGATGGCAGCGAACCCGTGCTGCTCAGCCTGGGCAGTGAACAGGGCCCCGTGGAGGTCTATGGCGCTGACGGCAGCCTCCTCAGCCAGATCGCTCCCGGTGGGCAACCGGTGGAGGTGAAAGGTCTGCCGATCCGGGTGGAGAGCGTGCTCCCCGCAAGCGGCATCCTGCTGAAGCGCGATCCCGGCGTACCGCTGGTCTACGCGGGCTTCGCCGTCGCCCTGGCCGGCGGCGGCCTCAGCCTGGTCGCCACCCGCCAGCTCTGGGCCATTGCCGAAGCCCCCTCCGGCCAGGACGGCCAACTCCATGTGGCGGGGCTCTGCAACCGCAACCTCACAGGCTTTGCGGCGGAACTGCCCCAGCTGCTGGCCCAGCTCTAACAGGGCAGCCGCGTGCCGTGGCTGACCCGCACCACCGTGTGCACGTTGCCGCGCGGATGGAAGTCGGCCTCCAGCTGCATCCACTGGGGATCGGTCGCAGCCACCAGGTCATCCAGGATCCGGTTAGCCACCTCCTCATGGGAGATGGAGCGGTCGCGATAGCTATTCACGTAGAGCTTGATCGCCTTGAGCTCCACCACCCGGGGCCCGGGCTGGTATAGCAGCCGCAGCACGGCGAAGTCCGGGTAGCCCGAGAAGGGGCATTTGCAGGTGAATTCGGGCAGTTCGATGGAGATCTCGTAGGGCCGGCCCGGCCTGGGATTGTCGAAGCAGATCAACTCGGCTTCCGCAATGGCCCGCTCGCCGTACAGGGGCGTTTGGGTGAGGGAGGAAGGAGCGGCAGCGGCTGCGCTGGAGGACATGGGAACGGAAAGGCCAGGGCGGCCAGAGCCAGGTGGCGATCCTAGGGAGAACGGCGGCGCGTACCGGTTGAACCGGCCGGTAACAACCGCTACGACGACCCCGGCAAAGCTCGGGCCTAATGGGATCGTTCCCTCCCACCGGCAGGGATTTCCTGAGAGACTGTCTATTCAGCCCGTGCTGTTCCCATGAAAAAAGTTGAGGCCATCATTCGTCCCTTCAAGCTCGAGGACGTCAAGATCGCGCTCGTGAATGCGGGGATCGTTGGCATGACCGTGAGCGAGGTGCGCGGATTTGGCCGTCAGAAGGGCCAGGTGGAGCGCTACCGCGGCTCGGAATTCACCGTTGAATTCCTGCAGAAGCTCAAACTCGAGATCGTCGTCGATGACGACAAAGTGGACACCGTGGTGAGCGCCGTTCAGGACGCCGCCCGCACCGGCGAGATCGGCGACGGCAAGATCTTCGTGAGCACGATCGACTCGGTGATCCGTATCCGCACCGGTGACCGCGACAGCGGCGCCATCTGACCCGGTCTCAACTGAAGTCGGCAGCCCTGGGGGTCAGCGTGCTGGCCACCAGGGCTTTGATCTGTTCAGGGAGCACGGCCAAACCCGCGCCTGGGCGCTGCAGCCAGAGCAGGTATTCATGGTTCCCGGCCGGGCCGGTGATCGGGGAAGCCACCAGCCCGGAGGCCTCCAGGCCCAGGGCCGCAGCCGCAGCGATCACCCCCGCAATGGCATCGCCGTGGGCGGCGGGATCGCGCACCACCCCTCCCCTGCCCACCCGGGCCTTGCCCACCTCAAACTGGGGCTTGACCAGCAGCACCAGGTCCACCGGAACATCGGGCTGGAGCAGACCCAGCAGGGCGGGCAGCACCAGGGCCAGGGAAATGAACGAGACATCGGCCACCGCCAGGTCGGGCCAGGGGTCGTCGGCTCCGTAGAGATCGGCCGGGCTGAGATGGCGCAAGTTGGTGCGCTCGCGCAACACCACCCGGGGATCGCTGCGCAGGCTCCAGGCGGTCTGGCCATAGCCCACGTCGATGCCGTAGATGCGGGACGCCCCGTGCTGCAGCAGGCAATCACTGAACCCGCCGGTGGAGATGCCCCCATCCAGGCAGACCCGCCCGGACACCGTCAGCGGAAACGTGTCGAGGGCCATCAGCAACTTCTCACCGCCGCGGGAGACGAAGCGGGGCGGTTGCTGCACCAGCAGCTCCGCCTCCGGCAGCACCTCCGTGCCGGGCTTGTCCAACACCCGGTCACCCAGGCGCACCCGTCCCGCGCGGATGAGCTGCTGGGCCTGCTGACGGCTGGCGGCCAGGCCGCGGGCCACGAGCTCCAGATCCAGACGTTGCTTGCGGGCCATGGCACTCGCGCTTTTGTGATCAAACCACAACGCAAACGGAACACATTCCAAGCAACGGGGCCCTCCCACCAAAACCCAGCAGAGGATGACCCCCAACGACTCGTAGCGGCCATGGCCAACAACGTGCTGGAGCTGCTCTACCCCGGCAGTTTCGTCAAACTGCGCAACCAACCACCCGACCTGCCTCCCTTCCAGCTGATCCAATGCCGCGGGGGACGCTGCTGGGTGCGGCAGCAGGCCTGGGGCCAACAGGTGCATTGGGAAGTCTCCCACCGCCAGCTCACGACGGCGGCCTGAACAGACTCCAGGGGGCGCCCCCATACATTGGTCTGGATGTGAGCCAGGCGCGGCCTTGATCGACCGTTACACCCTGCCCGAGATGGGCGCCCTCTGGAGCGAGCAAGCGAAGTTCCAGAGCTGGCTGGATGTGGAGATCGCCGCCACCGAGGCCAACTGCGAGCTGGGCCGGGTGCCCGCCGACGCCGTGGCCACCATCAAAGCGAAGGCCAGCTTCAGCGTGGAGCGCATCCTCGAGATCGAGGCCGAGGTGCGTCACGACGTGATCGCCTTCCTCACCAACGTGAACGAGCACGTGGGTGATGCAGGCCGCTACATCCACGTGGGCATGACCAGCTCGGATGTGCTCGACACCGGCGTGGCCCTGCAGATGAAGGCCTCGGTGCAACTGCTGCGCAGCGAGCTCAACAAGCTGGCCGACGCTCTGCGCGAGCTGGCCCGTGCCCACAAGGGCACCGTGATGATCGGCCGCTCCCACGCCATCCACGGCGAGCCGATCACCTTCGGTTTCAAGGTGGCCGGCTGGCTGGCGGAGGTGGTTCGCAACCAGGAACGGCTGGAGCGGCTCGAGCGCACGGTGAGCGTGGGGCAGATCTCCGGTGCCATGGGCACCTACGCCAACACCGATCCCCAGGTGGAGGCCATCGCCTGCGCCAAGCTCGGCCTGGTGCCTGACACGGCCAGCACCCAGGTTATCTCCCGCGATCGCCACGCCGAATACATCCAGACCCTGGCCCTGGTGGGCGCTGCCCTGGAGCGCTTCTCCACCGAGATCCGCAACCTGCAGCGCACCGATGTGCTCGAAGTGGAGGAGAACTTCGCCAAGGGGCAGAAGGGCAGCTCGGCCATGCCCCACAAGCGCAATCCGATCCGCAGCGAGCGCATCAGCGGCCTAGCCCGGGTGCTGCGCAGCTATGTGGTGGCAGCCCTGGAAAACTGCGCCCTCTGGCACGAGCGGGACATCAGCCACAGCTCGGTGGAGCGCATGATGCTGCCCGACTGCTCTGTGACCCTGCACTTCATGCTGCGGGAGATGACCGATGTAGTGAAGGGTCTGGGCGTCTACCCGGACAACATGGCCCGCAACATGAACGTCTACGGCGGCGTGGTGTTCAGCCAGCGGGTGCTGCTGGCCCTGGTGGAGAGCGGCATCAATCGCGAAGACGCTTACCGGATCGTGCAGCGCAACGCCCACACCGCCTGGAACACCGAGGGGGGCAACTTCCGCGCCAATCTCGAGGCCGATGCCGACGTGACCAGCCGCCTCAATGCCGAGCAGCTGGCCGACTGCTTCTCCACCGACCTGCACCAGGAGAACCTGGATGTGATCTGGCAGCGGCTGGGGATCTGAGCACCGGGCCGGCGACTCAGGCCCGGTGATAGGGCCCGCCCTGTAAAATGGAGGTAGCGCGATATAGCTGCTCCAGCAGCAGCAGGCGGGCGAGCTCGTGGGGGAAGGTCATCGGTGAGAGGCTGAGGCGCCAGGTGGCACGGGCCTTCAGGACCGGATCCAAGCCATCGGCACCGCCGATCACAAACGCCAGGCGATCGGAGCCCGAACCGCTCAGCCGCTCGGCGAAAGCCACGGAGT
>JBIIQK010000065.1:0-8103 GCA_044342135.1 Cyanobium sp. | reverse complement strand
GGGGCCAGCCTCGATCACGGTGACCGGGATGGACCTGCCCTCTTCATCGAAGAACTGGGACATGCCCAGTTTCTTCCCAAGAATGCCGATGGACATAGGAGGGGAAACAACGCCAGCTGGACCACCGGGTTCAGGGGCGCAGGGCCCAAGAAGAACGGTGAAGCTGAAGGGATCGAAGAGCTGCCTGGCTCGGCCGTGGGGCCGCTTGGCGCAGTTCCGAGTAGGCACTCGGGCCGGCGCTGTTGCGAATTCCAAGGGCTAGCGAGGCTGATCAGGATCGGATCAGCGCGGCTGGGACTTACCAGAACCGGACCGGGGTGTCTCCGAGGAGAGCCGGCGCGTTCAGGCAGTTTCCCGACGGATCGCCCAACCTGCGAGGGTTGCTTGGTCCGTACTGGCCGAGGACGATCACCACCACTGGTGATCGTGTGCCGAGAACTGGAGGCCCGGCTAGCGGACGGGCACAGTTCAATGGCACAGTCAGCCACCCTACCTCACAGCCCGACCCCCCTCTGACGGTTTGAGCTGGCAGACTGGCCTCCAGCTCAGCGATCTTCTGCGATGCCCCTGCTGCTCTCTGGTCGCGGATTCCGGCAGGACCTTGAGAGCGCCGGGGCCCTCGCCCTCTTCGCTCCCCTGGAGGGCGGGGCGGAAACCCGCTTGATGCGTCGCCTGCGGGCCGCGGGTTACCGCGCCCAGCTCACCTCGGCCCGGGGGCTGGGGGATCCGGAGGCATTTTTGCTGCAACTCCACGGTGTGCGTCCGCCCCATCTGGGGCACCAGAGCGTCGGTCGGGGGGCCGCCGTCGGTGAGGTGCAGCGGGTCATGCCCCAGTTGGGTGCGCTGCTGGAGGGAAGCCAGCCGATCCTGCTGTGGCTGCTGGAGGGGCAGGTGCTCTCCCAGGCGGAGCTCGGATCCCTGGTGGCGCTCTGCCGCCGCGAGCCCAGATTGAAGCTGGTGGTGGAGATGGGTGGAGCCCGGGCCCTGCGCTGGCAGCCCCTTGAACAGCTGCTTGCGGCCTGACCTTGCCCTGGCCCGGGGACACTGGGTCAAGCTGATTTGCGGCGCCAGCAACCAGGACCTGGCCGCCATCGAAGATCTCTGCGGCATCTTCAGCCTGGCGGGGGTGCATTGCATTGATGCCGCCGCCGATCCCGCCGTGGTGGCGGCGGTTCGTCGCGGGATGGCCTGGGCCGAGGCCCGGGGTGCGGAGCGGCCCTGGTTGATGCTCAGCCTCAGTGACGGCGCCGATCCCCATTTCCGCAAGGCCTGGTTTGATCCCGGCCGCTGTCCGCCAGCCTGTGCCCGCCCCTGCGAGCGGGTGTGCCCGGCGCTGGCCATCGGCGTGGCCGCCACCGGCGCGGCCGGGGTGCTGGCCGAGCGCTGTTATGGCTGTGGCCGCTGCCTGCCCGCTTGTCCCCACGGTCTGATCGAGGAGCGGGGGCAGGTGCTGGAGGGGCAAGCTGTGGCGCCCCTGCTGGCCCAGCTGCGGCCCGATGCGGTGGAGCTCCATACCCAGCCCGGACGAGGGATGGCCTTTGCGGAGCGGGTCGGTCAGTTGGTCGCCAGTGGTGTCCCCCTGCAACGGGTGTCGGTGAGTGCTGGACTGGAGGGCAGGGCCCAGTCGCCTGCGGCCCTGGCGGCGGAGCTCTGGCAGCGTTCTGCCCTGCTGCGCGCCTCTGGGTTTCGCCCGATCTGGCAGCTCGATGGCCGCCCGATGAGTGGTGATGTGGGGGCCGGAACGGCCCATGCCGCCGTGGGCTTGGCGATGGCGGTGGCCCCAGCCTGTCCGCCCGGCCCCCTGCAGCTGGCAGGGGGAACCAATGCCCACACCCTCTCCCTGCTGCCGGCCTGTGGGCCGCTGCGGCGCCAGATTGCCGGGGTGGGCTTTGGGGGGGTGGCCCGTCGCCTGTTGCAGCCCCTGTTGCTCGAAGCCCAGGCCCGGGGGCGGGCGCTCCTGGCGGATGGGGAGCTGTGGCCCCAGGCCCTGGCGCTGGCGCAGGACCTGGTGACTCCCTGGCTAGAACGGGCCTAGTGCGCCGCGAGCCGGTGTCCAGCCCTGAGCCCCAGCGCATCACCGACGACCTCGATCGCCTGCTGGAGGTGTTGCCCGACGTGGTGCAGGCGTCGTTGGCGACGGAGGAGTCGCGCGAGCAGTTGCTGGAGGTGGTGTTGGATCTGGGGCGGGTGCCGGAGGCGCGTTATCCCAGCCGTGTGCGGGCCCTGGGCGAAGCGCCGCTGCAGCGGGTTGATCTCGCCGCCGTGGTGGAACGCCTCGGCAGCTTCGGCGGCGACAACCGCGCCGGTATCGAGCGCACCCTCCACCGCATCAGTGCCATCCGCAACCGCACCGGCGATGTGGTGGGCCTCACCTGCCGGGTGGGTCGGGCGGTGTTCGGCACCGTGGCCATGGTGCGCGACCTGCTCGACTCCGGGGAGTCCCTGCTGCTGATGGGTCGCCCAGGCGTGGGTAAGACGACGGCCCTGCGCGAGATCGCCCGGGTGCTGGCCGACGATCTGGGCAAGCGGGTGGTGGTGATCGACACCAGCAATGAGATTGCCGGCGATGGCGACATCCCCCACCCTGCTATCGGCCGTGCCCGCCGCATGCAGGTGGCCCGGCCTGAGCTGCAGCATCAGGTGATGATCGAGGCGGTGGAAAACCACATGCCCGAGGTCATTGTCATCGATGAGATCGGCACCGAACTGGAGGCCCAGGCGGCCCGCACCATCGCCGAACGGGGCGTGATGCTGGTGGCCACGGCCCATGGCAATGAGCTGGCCAACCTGATCAAGAACCCCACCCTCTCCGATTTGGTGGGTGGCATCCAGTCGGTGACCCTGGGGGATGAGGAAGCGCGGCGGCGCCGCACCCAGAAGACGGTGCTGGAGCGGGCCGCCGATCCCACCTTCCCCCTGGCCGTGGAGATGCACAGCCGTCACCGCTGGCTGGTGCACCGCGATGTGGCCCGCACCGTCGACCTTCTGCTGCGGGGGCAGAGTGCCCGGCCCCAGATCCGTGAGCTCGGGGTCGATGGCCGTCTGCAGGTGCAGGACCTGGCCCCGATGGCTCCAGCCGAGATCGGGGGATCCCCGGCCGTGCCCCCACCGCTCTCCTCCCTCTCGGTCCGGCCACGCCTCGCGCCCCGGCCCCTGCCGGCGCCCGATGCCCCCGCCGGCCATGACGCTGAGACGGAGCACGGGCCTGCCGCTGCTCCGACGCCCGTGTTGCGGGTCTACGGGGCAGGCATCAGTCGGGCCCAGCTCGAGCAGGTGGTGCGGGCCCGCCAGTTGGCGCTCGAGGTAGTGGGCAGCGTGGAGTTGGCCGATGCGGTGCTCAGCCTGCGTCACCAGCTCGGCCGGGATCCCCATGTGCGCCGCCAGGCCCAGGACCTGGGCCTGCCGATTCTGGTGCTGAAATCGGCGGCCCAGCCCCAGCTCCAACGGGCCCTGGAGCGGCTGCTGGAGCGCCATCGCCAGGCCCAGGTCGACCACGATCCGGCCGTGGCGGCGGCGGCTTCGGCTCAGGGTGACGATGCCCTGGCCGGGCTGGAGGAATGCCGGTTGGCTGTGGAACAGGTGGTGCTTCCCCATGGCCAGCCTGTCGAGCTCTTGCCCCGCAGTGATCGGGTGCGTCTGATGCAGGCAGAACTGGCCAGCCGCTACCGCTTGCGCACGGCCGTATTCGGCCGTGGATCGGAACAACGGCTGCGGGTCTTCCCGGCCTGAGGCCGGGGCCCCGACAGGACGCGGTTGACGAAGGACGGGGCGCTATGGGTAACTATCTAGGCACCGGCGAAACCCGGCTGCATTGGGTCGTCGCCAAGTGGTAAGGCAGCGGGTTTTGGTCCCGCCATTCCTAGGTTCGAATCCTAGCGACCCAGTTTTTCTCAGCTCTTGCGGCTCCTAACCCGCGCCCGCGTTTCCTCGCCATGGCAGCTGATCCGGCCCCCCTGCTGGTTTTCGACTTCGATGGGGTGCTGGTGGATGGCATGCCCGAATACTGGTGGTCGGCCCGGGAGGCGGCCCTGCAGCTCGCCCCTGAGCTTCAGCTCCCCCTGGAGGCCCCTGCCGCCTTTGCCCAGCTGCGGCCCCTGATTCACAAGGGCTGGGAGATGGTGTTGATGGCCGCGGAGCTGGGGCGCGCTGATCTCGATGTGGAGGCCCTGCTGGCCGATTACGACGGGGCCCTGCCGAGGGCCCTGGCGCGCTGGGGCTGGGCGGCCGAGCCGCTGCAGCGGCAGTTGGAGCAGGTGCGCTCCGCGGCCATCGCCACCGATCCGGCAGCCTGGTTGGCCCGGCACCGGCTCTACCCCGGGGTGAAGGAACGCCTGGTCTGCTTCGCCGCTGAGGGGGCGGACTGGGCCGTGCTCACCACCAAGGGCGCCGCGTTCGCCTCCCGTCTTCTGGCGGCGGCGGGGCTGGAGCCCAGGGCCCTGTTCGGCCACGAGCAGGGCAGCAAGCCCGAGGTGTTGCGGGCGCTGCTGGCCGAGGGGCGGCCGCTCTGGTTCATTGAAGACCGTCGCCCCACGCTGGAGACGGTGCGGGCGGATCCCCGCCTGGCGGCGGTGCGCTGCTACCTGGTGAGCTGGGGCTATCTGGGGCCCCGTGATGCTGAGGGCCTGCCGTCCACGATCGCCTGGCTCACCCCGGAGCGCTTTGCAGCCCCCCTGGCGCAATGGCCCTAGTCGGCTAGAGTACGTCCGTACTACGCGCAATTGGTACGCCGGCCCTGTTTGGTGGCACTTGCTGCTCAGAGGTCGCAGGATGGCTCCCCAGCGGCGCCCGCATCCCGGCCTGTCCCATTGCTTCTGATCGCTGCCATGCCTGCCGATCCCGCTACCCCGTCCACCCCTTCCACCGCCCGTTCTTCCGTGTCTCCTTCCCCTTCCGCTCCCCGCACCCCCGCCGCCGGTTCGTCTGCGGCAGCGGATGCCCGGGCCTCCGCCGAGCGTGACAAGGCGCTGGGGCTAGTGCTCAACCAGATCGAGCGCAACTTCGGCAAGGGGTCGATCATGCGCCTGGGGGATGCCTCCCGCATGCGGGTGGAAACCGTGTCCACCGGTGCCCTCACCCTCGACCTGGCGCTTGGTGGCGGCTACCCCAAGGGGCGCGTGGTGGAGGTCTATGGCCCGGAGAGCTCCGGCAAGACCACCCTCACCCTGCACGCCATTGCCGAGGTGCAGAAGCGCGGTGGCGTAGCGGCCTTTGTCGATGCCGAGCATGCCCTCGACCCCGTCTACGCGGCCTCCCTGGGCGTCGACATTGAAAATCTGCTGGTCTCCCAGCCCGACACGGGCGAGATGGCCCTGGAGATCGTGGACCAGTTGGTGCGTTCCGCCGCCGTTGACATCGTCGTGGTCGACTCGGTGGCGGCCCTGACACCTCGGGCCGAGATCGAGGGCGAGATGGGCGACTTGGCGGTGGGGAGCCAGGCCCGGCTGATGAGCCAGGCGATGCGGAAGATCACCGGCAACATCGGTAAGTCCGGCTGCACCGTGATCTTCCTGAACCAGTTGCGGCAGAAGATCGGCGTCACCTACGGCAACCCGGAAACCACCACCGGTGGTAACGCCCTCAAGTTCTATGCGTCGGTGCGTCTCGACATCCGGCGCATCCAGACCCTCAAGCGCGGCACGGAGGAGTACGGCATCCGCGCCAAGGTGAAGGTGGCCAAAAACAAGGTGGCGCCACCCTTCCGCATCGCGGAGTTCGACATCCTGTTCGGCCGCGGCATCAGCACCCTGGGCTGCCTGCTCGACCTGGCCGAGGAGACCGGTGTGGTGGTCCGTAAGGGGGCCTGGTACAGCTACGAGGGCGACAACATCGGACAGGGCCGGGACAACACGATCGTCTGGTTGGAGCAGAACCCTGAGCAGGCGGAGGTGATTGAGCAACTCACGCGCCAAAAGCTCAAGGAGGGTTCCGAGGTGACGGCCAACTCGATGAAGCCCCTGGCCGCGGCGGCCAAGGCAGCCGCCAGCACGCCTGTGTTGGCGGAGTCGGCCGCTGATGCGGTGGAGGATCTGCCGGTGGCGAGCTGAATCGGTAACCCGCGGTGAGGCCCGGGCTCAGGGCAGCGTGAACGCTCCCTTGGCTCGGGCCGCTGGTGCCAGGGAGGCCTGGTTCCGCGGCTTGGCTGGGGCGGCTGGGCTCTGGAGCACCTGGGCCACCCGCTGCAGTTCCTGGATGGCTTCGGCTCCCTCCAGCTTCACCAGTTCATGGCCATCCCGGGACTCCACCCAGCTGATGCCGAAGTCGGACACCAGAAAGCGAACCATGTGGTTGGCATCCAGGTTGGCCACAAAGGAAGCGCCATGGCCGTCGCGGCCGTCGCCGCAGATGTAGCAAGTGGCGGCGATGTTGCGGTCTTGCAGGCTTTTGGCCAGGGCCTGGAGGCTCATTACCAGGTCGTGAACCACCGATCGGTATTGCTCGGCAAGACGCGGAAACACGGCGGCACCCCCGGAATTCCGACGATCATAATATTTTCTTCAGAATTCGGCGACTCAGCCGTCGGACAGGGTCCACCAGCCCGCGGCGGGCCCGATGAAGCGCACCGTGAGCCAGAAGAGCACCAGGGCGGCAATGCCCACCCAGGCCCCTTTGGTGGTGAGGGCGACAAAGCGATCCGCCTGGTTGCGGGTCAGGGGCAGCCAGGGGGCGATGCGCGGCGAGGTGTCGACCTTGTTTCCGCCCGCGGGCTTGTTCATTTTGGGCGGCAGGCCCTGAATGCTGCGTCGCTTGGCTTCCCCCATCTCCTCGGTGACTCGTGTGGTGCGATGTGAAGCCCACGCTAATGAGGCAGCAAGCGGCTGAGGCTGACCCAGGGTTCGAGGGCGTGGAGCACCTGCCGGCCCCAGCTCCGGCCCCGCAGGCGACCATCCAGCACTGCGAGCCGTCCCCCCTGGCGCCGCAGGCCCGCCACCCCCAGTTGCAGGCGATTCAGCCCATCGGGGAGGAGGCACTCCCGAAACCAGTCGCGCCCCCCTTGGCGCAGGGCCAGAACCCGGGCAGCCGTGAGGGGGTCCTCCAAGCTGGCGATCGGCAGCAGGCCCACCACGATCTGGCTCGGCAAGGGCAGCCGCTGTTGCTGGCTGAGCCACCACTCCCAGCGGGCGCAAATCACGCCGTTGCCGTCCGGCGCGGTGCTCTCGTGCACCACCCGGCTGCCAAATTCCGCCGCCAGCCCGCTGGTGAGCCCCAGGCGCAGCCCATCGTCATCGAGCAGCACGACCGTCAGCCCCGTCTGGCCCAGGACCAGCCGCCGGCCCTGCTCCAGCAGGTGCTGGCCGTAGTGGGGGCTGTTCGGCAGCGGTTGGCGCAGCGGCGCGTAGAGCGGCAGGGGATCGGCCAGGGGGGGATCCCCCAGAGCCACGCTCACATCGGGATCCAGGCCCAGCTCCAGGCCGGGTTGGGGTTGGCCGGCGGTGGCCCGGGCACTGGCCAGTTGGCCCAGAACCACCGCCCCCCGCTGCTCCAGCAGGCCGCGCAACACTCCCAGGGGCTCCAGGGGTTGGCGGTGCAGCTGCCACTGCAGCATCTGGGGATTCACCCGGGCCCAGCTGGTCCAGCCGTCTCCCTGGGCGGCCAGCCAGGCGGGCCAGGGGGCGGGCAGGGGACTCAGCAGCTGCAGCAGGTGCCGCAGGGGCGCTTCGTCTTCTGGGGCGAGGGCGACCACCTGGTTGGGGTTGCGGGGATGGCTCAGCACCTGGCGGCTGAGCCGCTCGTGCAACGCCAGCAGGCTGGCCTCCGCCGCGGGTTGGGCCCGGCGCAACTGGTCCCAGTGCTGGGGCGTCACCACCACTTCCAGTGCCTGGCGCAGGAGGGCATCGAGGTGCTCGGCCTCCGGGATCACCAGTTGGCGATCCCCCAGGGTTCCCTGCTGCCAGGCCGCCACCAGCTGGCGATGGTTGAGCAGCCAGATGCGGGCATCGCTGGGCGGATGGTCACCTTCGAAGCAGGGCAAGGCCAGACTCGGGTCGGCCCGCCCCAGCCGGGGCAACTCCACCTGCAGCAGCCGCTGGCGCTGGGCCTCGCTCACCACCAAGGCCAGTGGGCATTCGCTCAGGGCCAGGGGCACCAGCAGGCTGATCCACCAAC